>CAZZYE010001238.1:0-2524 GCA_964658145.1 uncultured Stigonema sp. | reverse complement strand
TAGAGCGCCTGCTTTGCAAGCAGGATGTCAGCGGTTCGAGTCCGCTAACCTCCACTCACGAAAAGCCGTCTTTTGGACGGTTTTTCTATTGCTACTATAATCTTGCCATGCGATTCAAGGTAATATTAATACCTGGAATCACCTGATATTACCCGAAACCACAGGGTAATTTTAGCGCAGGATTAGGACAGTGAAGTTAACTCTCTTAGTAGTAAACCAGCGCCTAAAGGCAGCCAAGATTGGGGTAAAGGTAGAAGCGAGAGGAGATCGCCTATCCCTTCGAGCAACGCTGCCGCCCAGACCGGGAAGCAACAAAACTAAACCCCATCAGCAGTACATTGCTTTGGGCATTTACGATAACCCAGCAGGACTGCAACGGGCAGAGGCAGAAGCCAAGATTGTGGGGGGACTGCTAGCCAGAGGTGAATTCGACTGGAATAGATATTTAATCCCAGAACAAGAAATAGGGATTGGGGACTGGGGGACTTGGATAAATAAATTAAGAGAAGACTATTTTGCTCAGAAGGGCGACACGCCCACCACCCAATTCACATGGAAAAACGACTACCAAGCAGCATTCAAATATTTAAAGGGGGATGTAACAGGTGCTTCACTTATCGCCGCCGCCACTTTCACCCCAGCCAATAGTCGCAGCAGAAAACGCTGTTGTGAAAAACTGCAAATTTTAGCCGAACTTGCAGGAATAAAAGTTAATCTCAAGCCCTACATGGGAAACTATGGTAACGGACAGACTAAGCGGCGCAATATTCCGACTGATGACGAGATTGTAAAGGCGCAATTACTCTTTAATAATTCTCCAAATTGGCAGTGGGTTTATGGAGTAATGGCAGCTTACGGTCTGCGCGATCATGAAATATTTTTTTGCGAGATTTCCGCGATTCCACCCCATACTTGTCATGTGTTGGAGGGCAAGACGGGTTCGCGTATTTGTTACCCCTTACATCCTGATTGGGTAGTGGAATGGCGGTTATGGGAAATCAAGAAACCAAACTGCACAGGCAAGACTTATCGAGACTATGGGCAAAGAGTGAGTCGAACTTTTGATCGCAAAAATGTACCTTTTTTACCCTACGACTTGCGCCACGCCTATGCTATTAGAGCAGCCGTGCAGTGCAGTTGAGTTTATTTGATGTGCAGGAGTCGGACTAGGCACTTTCTTTAAAGGTGATCGCACTGTTTGATGAAGTGATCGCCGCCAATTTTACTTCTGGTAAATATCTAAAAATAATTCCCCATGCTGTTAGAGCAGCTATGGGGAGAGCAACCTTCAACATTCATTCAAGTAAAGGTTATAGCTATGATTTTAACAGAAGAAACGTGGAAACGTTATCGCGCCAATCAAGGCTGTGTGTATCTTGTTCACGCCACAGGAACCAATCGCTACAAGATTGGTAGAAGTACTAACCTCGCATTTCGCCTAGATCAACTTAGAGGACAGTCGCCTTACCCATTAACTTGTCTCGAATGGTTTTGGTCGCCAGACGCGATCGCAGACGAGAAAGCATTGCATGCTGAAGTGAAATTCTCAAGGGTTTATGGAGAGTGGTTTGAGCTTGCCCAAATAACAGAGTCAGACCGCGCTGGGTTGAAAACTTTAGAGTTGGATCTTTGGAAAAAATTTCTAAATAGTGTTGATAGCTTGAGAAGTAAATATTTTCATGGTAGCCGCCCAGAAGCAAGAGCTATCTCAAATCATTTAGCAGAGTTTTTTATTGCAGAAATATTTACTGAGATAGAAGGAATTAAAACTGTTGTCGATAATGAAGGTGAAAATTCATCTGCCTCGATCAGGACAGAAGTTGAAAAGCTGATTTATCTCGGTCTTGTCCATTGTCAATCATTAACCCATCTTCAACAACTCTGTTATTTTGTGGAACAAGGTTGGATTGATGCTATCGACAAGTCAATAATTAAGTTCACATTTGATTACCCTGTCCTGCTATGCGCTATTCATGGGACATTCTACGGTTTTCTGGCTTCCATTCCAAAAAGTTCATCAACTAGTAGACTTTGATTTTTACAAAACAACACATGAATTAATGATCGTAAACGGTGGAACTATCTAATGACTGGAAGATCCGACAAACTATTAAGCCGACCTATTGCCTTTCAACGTGTGTATGCAACTATTGCGGGGTGTGCTTGCGGTGGCTTGTTCCTGAGCCAAGCTAAGTACTGGAGTGAGCGAAAAGAGCATGAAGGTGGATGGTTCTACAAAACATATGCTGAGTGGGAAAGAGAAACAGCTTTAAACAGGACAGAACTGGACAAAATTAGACATCATTTAGTCAAAATGGAAATTCTAGAAACCAAGCTAGAGGGTGTCCCCAAAAAGCTTTACTACAGAATCAACGATCAAAAACTTGATGAGTACCTAGATTCTGTTTTAAATGAAAACTTTACACAGAAGAGACCAAAAGCTGCTAACCCCAGAAAGATGCGTTCATCTGGTGTTGTTGACCGTCAGCAAACTAACATATATACAGAGAATACAAACAGAGAC
>CAZZYE010001237.1:0-2525 GCA_964658145.1 uncultured Stigonema sp. | reverse complement strand
AGCCCTGTAAGGCGCTTATTAAATCTTGCGGTTAAAAATGAGCGAACGTACAGCCCCTACGGTTATATTGTGGTCTAACCGACTGATATTCGCGCTTAATTGTGCAACGCCCGTACCCATACACAAAAGCAATAATTATCACAATTTTTATTAAACTAACACCGCATATCTTCGGAACCAACCCAGCCGAATAGAATCCGTATATCTTCCATAGCAAGCTGTATAGAGGCAGTGCTAACTTAGCTGCATAAACAGGGTGGTACTGCCATGTCATAAATATAACTATTACAGGCAGGAAAGGAAATGGCTATTGGTAATGAAGAACAAAGTAGCAAATTTATCACAACCGAACCGCTAAAGGCTAATGGTGAAGCGTGTGAGCAGAAGGTTTGGGATGCTGTTCGTAGTGCGTTTTCCGATCGCAATTGTATCGGCTACTGGCGCTATCCGATTTTCTGGAAGGTCGGGGAAATTCGGAAAGAGCCTGATATCCTCATCGCTGAGCGAGAATTGGGTTTAGTTGTGATTGAGGTCATGTCAGTCACGATTGACCAAATTGTTGCTATTAATGATGATCGTTGGCAGTTGCAAAACCTAGAAACCAATGTAGAGACGCGAAATTTCGCGTCTCTACACTATCACCATAGCGAACATCAGCTACGAGCATTGATAGCATATAGCGATCGCGAACCAGCGATTTGGCGCAAAGTTACCGGACGAGCGATAGTTGCACTACCTCTCATCACCCAAGAACAATGGCAGCAAAGAGGCTGGGACCAATTACCCAACTCCCCTTCTCTGATTTTCCAAGACCAGTTAGGCAAAGTGGGCTTGCTGGAACGCATTCAACAAATCCCTCCCTTAGTTCCAGGCGAAAACCTAGAAGATAAAGACTGGGAATTGCTACTGTCAGTTATTGGCGGCACCCCTGTGCTTCGCAAAGCTAAGAACACTACAGTCTCAACTGGCAAAACCCGCGCCAGTGTGATGGACAGTTTGCGCCAAAGACTATACGAAATCGACTTGCAGCAAGAACATATCGGTAAAGAAATTCCTCCAGGACCGCAGCGAATTCGCGGTATTGCTGGGTCAGGTAAAACAGTGCTGCTGTGCCAAAAAGCTGCGCATATGCACCTCAAGCATCCAGACTGGGATATTGCCTTGGTGTTTTTCACGCGATCGCTCTACGATTTGATGATTGGGTTACTGGATCAGTGGCTACGCCGCTTCAGTGGTGGTGAGTTTCATTACGACCCCAAGACGAACCTCAAGCTGCGAGTGCTGCATGCGTGGGGAGCGATCGCCCAACCAGGTCTGTACGGGACAATCTGCGACTTCCACGGCAAAAAACGCGGGACGGTTGCAGACACTAAGGAAAAACAACCTAACCGCAAATTGGCAGAACTCTGTAAACGGCTACAAGAAGAGAGCGAAATTGAACCGATGTTTGACGCCATCTTAATTGATGAAGGTCAAGATTTAGTAGCCGAAGATGATTTGAAATATGAAGATAAGCAAGCTATCTACTGGTTAGCTTATCAAGCTTTGCGACCCGTGATTGAGGACCAACCAGAGGAACGGCGCTTAATTTGGGCTTACGATGAAGCACAAAGCCTTGATAGTCTAGCAGTGCCAAAGGCTAAAGAGATATTTGGTGAGAAATTGAGCAATCTTTTGAACAAGCAACCACAATACCCAGGCGGTATCAAACGTTCTGAGGTGATGCGCCACTGTTACCGCACTCCCGGACCAATTCTCACAGCTGGTCATGCCATTGGTATGGGTTTGCTACGGAAAGAAGGAATACTCGCAGGCATTACTAACAAAGAAGATTGGAACAGAATCGGCTACGAAGTCCAAGGAGACTTTCGGCGTGTTGGTAAGCCAATAACCGTGCATCGACCCCCACAATATTCACCAAATCCCATTCCTGAACTTTGGGGTCAACCTGTATTAGAATTTCAAACTTACAGTTCTCGTCAGGAAGAAATGACGGCGCTGGCTGAGAACATTAAGCATAACATTGCCTATGATGGTCTCAATCCCAGCCGCGATATTTTAGTGGTAGTTTTAGGCTCTACGAACGAGGCGATCAAGTTAGAAACTGAAGTTGCTAGTTTCTTAATGGATCAAGATATTGATATTTATATCCCCACTGCTTTGCAACTAAATGATTTGCTTCCCCAATGGCCCAACCAGCACCGCGACCGTTTCTGGCACGAGTCTGGGGTAACTGTGTCTCGCATCAATCGTGCCAAGGGACATGAAGCTGATATGGTCTATGTGGTTGGCTTTGATATTGTGGCGCGGAATGAAAGTGATGTAAATTTCCGGAATCAGTTGTTTGTCGCTTTAACTAGAGCGCGGGGTTGGGCATGTCTGAGTGGTGTAGGTAATTACCCCATGTATGATGAAATGCGACAGGTAATTGCCAGCGGCGACACTTTCACGTTTACCTACAAGCGTCCACCAAAGCGGGATATTGGGGATTGTTAGTGGCTAATCGCTAATCGCTAATGGTAACA
>CAZZYE010001236.1:0-2525 GCA_964658145.1 uncultured Stigonema sp. | reverse complement strand
GTATTTGTAGGGGCACAGCACTGCTGTGCCCCTACCGTTTGTGTGTTCATTTAACCGGATTTGATATAACTTCATCTCATCGTGTTTAATTTTCCTTTGCAGCAACCCTATCAAAAGGTGGAAACTGAACGCACCCCAGCTAAATCAATAGATTGCTGGGGTAAAGAGCGCAACGCAGTCTCAACTCTTGTTTAATCGTTCAATCAAGTGTTCCCCAACTCGTAAAGCATTGGCAATGATTGTCAAGGCTGGGCTGACTGCAAAACTAGAAGGGAAAAAACTACTATCCACAACGTAAAGATTATCTACATCATGAGTGCGGCAGTTGAGATCGAGAACGGTAGTTTTTGGATCTTCTCCAAAACGGCAAGTCCCACTTTGATGTGATACTACTCGATTAGGCGTGCTGTAAGGATAGATGCCCTTGGGAAAGACAACTTTGTTTGTGATTCTGTCTACAACTTTCAACACATCCATCCAGCGATGGATCAGGCGATCGTGCGCTTCAAAATTATTGGGAGTGTAATCCACATACAGTTTAGAACCCTGCACGCGTACTCTATTATTAGGATCGGGCAAATCTTCTGTCTGCAACCACCAACCAGTAGCTCGTGCCGTCAACTGCTTAAGTCTAAATCCCGACATTAGTTTTGTTAAGAAAGCTAAAAGAAATGGTGCTTCACTGGGGATAATCTGCTCGATAATATTACCAGTATTCTGAATGTGACCCATCGGATAATCAAAACCAGGCTCTCCCCAATAAAAATCGTTAACGCAAATCGTCTTTTGGAAGTTCGTCGAGTTAGGTACGTAACTTAATTGCACTACTCTTGTTATGAGTTGTTTCATCAAATTGCGTCCTACCAAGTCAGAGCTATTAGCAAGTCCGGTAGGATGAAGGCTGTTTGCAGAACTCAACAACAACGCTGCTGAGTTGATCGCACCGCAAGCAAGTACGACAATATCGCTGAAAAAGAAATGAGATTGTCCGCCAATTTCTGCTTCGACAGCTTTAACTTCTCTACCAGAGGGGCTTGTGTGCAACCGCACTACTTTAGCATTAGTTTTGAGCGTGACGTTAGGGAATGTTAGAGAGGGAGAAATTCCTACCACTTCAGCATCTGCTTTAGCATCAACAATACAAGGAAAACCATCACAAGTTTTGCAACGGATAGAATCAGAATCGCTCTGATTGTCATCGCCCTCACTCAGCTTCAAAGCTAAAGGCAAATAAGCTGGATGTAACCCTTGCTGAGAAATAGCATCACAAATTTGTTGCATCCGGGCTTCATGCCCTACCGCAGGTAATGGATACTTTTCGCTGCGAGGAGGTTCAGTTGGGTCATCTCCCTGTTTGCCGTGGACGTGGTAGAGTTTTTCTGCTTCTGTATAATAAGGTTCAAAGTCTTTGTATTTGAGGGGCCACTCGGTCGAAATACCATCTTGGTGTTTCACTTCTTCAAAATCTCTTTCCCTCATCCGCAGCAAAGCCGCACCGTAAAATTTAGTATTGCCACCGACCCAGTAATTGGCTTGAGGACGAAAAGGGTCTCCAGTTTGGTCATACCACTGTTGATCAGGGTGATAGCGTTCTTTTTGGAAAACCTCAGTTGCACTCCAGTTTTCATTTTCTTTAGGCAAGAAACTTCCGCGTTCCAGAATCAGAATTTTCTTACCTGTGGCAGCAAGTTTATATGCCAATGTCCCGCCACCTGCGCCAGTACCAACAATAATCAGATCGTAGTGTTGATCGTCAATAATCATATACATCTCCTTTTGATTACTTTAGTAGAGACGCGATCTGGCACTTCGTGCCGCTTCGAGGATCGCGTCTCTGAGGATGTTTTTCGGATATTTTCATTGCCAGACATAAATAAGGACAAACAAAACTATCCAGATGACATCAACAAAGTGCCAGAACAGAGAAGCTGCATTTATACCAAAATGACCTGTGTCGTAGTTACCAGGGATGAAAGAGCGACCAAAAACAATTATCTGCAACAAAATGCCAGTGAGAACATGCAATCCGTGGAAGCCTGTCAGTAAGTAAAACATCCCACCAAAGACTCCTGTGGTAAAGCCAAAAGAAAGGCTGCTCCACTCGATCCCTTGCCCTACTAAAAAGTAAGTTCCCATGGCGATCGAAAGCATTAGAAACAGACGAAATTTCATCAAGTCGTCGCGTGCAAGGGCGCGTTCTGCCAAGTAGATGACAAAGCTACTGGAAACAAGAACCACCGTGTTAATTGCAGGCTCTTTGATTTCAAGTCCTGAAACACCAGGCGGTAACCAGTCATGAGTTGTTGTTTTGTAGACAATATATCCTGCAAAAAAACCGAGAAAAATGAAAGTCTCTGAAAGCAAGAACACAATGAAGCCAAACATTTTGTTGCCTTCTTCATCATGGGTATGCTCATGTCCGGAATGGTGTAACTCTTCTGAAGTGATTGAACTGTCCATTTGATGAATTCTCCTTTATTAAGTTGTTAATAGCTCATGGCTAATTGTTAATTGCTAATTGTTAA
>CAZZYE010001235.1:0-2531 GCA_964658145.1 uncultured Stigonema sp. | reverse complement strand
CATTAAATTGTCCTACATTAATCAGCCAGCATGCATGAGGCATTTTTCTCCGCAGTAGCTCGTGGCACTTGCTGCATTGAAAGGATTTTTACGATCAGCCGCCCCACCATTAACTAAGGATTTATATTGCATACTATAATATTTTTTTAATCTTTACTTAAACTTCATATATTTTCGTTTCTTGTTAAGGCTGAATCAAGCTGGACTCATTATTGGTCATTGGGAGCCAGTGCGTTGGGGCTGGGCGTGCAACTTACGGCGACTGCCGATCATGCGCAGCTGACAGTCACGCAACTGGCGTTCATTAGTCATTAGTCATTGGGAAGTGGTCGGCGATCGCCTTTTTAAAAACACACAAATGACAAAGGACAAATGACTTTTGACTATTTAGTAAGCTCCGTTATTTTTGGGTACAATAACAACTCCAATCGTTTTCACAATTATCCATAAGTCTAGCCAAAAATTGTTGAATTTAACGTAATACAGGTCGATTTGAACTCGTCGGGGATATGGAATATCATTGCGTCCAGATACTTGCCACAATCCTGTAATTCCAGGTCGGATAGTTAAGATCTGCTCAATATGGCAACCATACTTTGGCAGTTCTTCCGCGACTAAAGGTCGTGGACCAACAACACTCATGTCCCCGAGTAAAACATTCCAAAACTGTGGAAATTCATCCAAGCTAGTAATTCGCAAAAACCAACCTATTTTTGTAATGCGCGGGTCTTTTTTTAGCTTAAAATTAGCCTCAAATTCTTGTCGCAGATGAGGTGATTTTGCCATTATTTGCATGAGAACTTCGTCAGCATTGCTGACCATTGTTCGGAATTTAATACAATTAAAGGGTTTGTAATTTTTACCGACCCGTTCCTGGACATAAAAAATCGGACCTTCTGAGCTTAAAGCAATCAGCAAAGCCAAAATTAAATAGACCGGGGAAAACAAGACCAGTACCAACAGTGAAAACATAACGTCGAAAAGTCGCTTGGCAAACTCTCCGTTTAAATCCTGCAAAGACAAACCGGGGAGTTTAACTCTAGGCGTCTTTTTTTGTTGACCACGTTTTAAGAAAGTACGCGATCTCTTGCCGGAGAGGAGTGAACTCTGGGCAGTCATCATACTCCTTCACAATCCACACCACACATAGTCCCAATCTTAAAGCCTTTCGGAGGTGCTTCTGGAGACAATTTCCCAAAAGCCTGTAAAACAAGCATCTCAATACTAGAGCATCAATTGTGAGAGGGTCTTTTTTTGGTTACACGTATTTAAAAATTCTAGATAACGTTGTGTAAAGATTTGCCTATTAAACTTGGCAGCATGCGATCGCGTATATTCGAGTGAAAACTTTCCTTGATAAGCTTCAAAAGTTTTTACCGCTTCTACCAAAGCTGTTTGAGTCTGTTCGTGAAAAAATATACCTGTCCCTGTATTCTCTGGTGATACGCGAATATCTCGGACAGTTTCCAAAGCACCGCCTGCACCATAGGCAATTACTGGAGTGCCGCAGGCTTGCGCCTCCACTAAGGCAATGCCAAAATCTTCTCTAGCTGCATACACAAAACCTTTGGCATTAGCCATGTATTTTTTTACGACATCATCAGGTTGCGAACCCATGATCTTGATATTGGATTTGGCTATTTTGCGGATTTTATTCATTTCTGGTCCTGTGCCAATTACTACTAAAGGTCGTTGTAGTTCATTAAATGCCTTGACAATCAAAGATACTTGCTTGTAACTCACTAACCGGGAAACGGTCAAGTAAAAATCCTCTTTCTGAGAAAAAAAGGGAAAACCTTCGGTATTAACTGGTGGGTAAATGACAGTCGCTTCTCGTCGATAGCAGCGCCAAATACGACGAGCTGTATACTGCGAGTTAGCGATAAAATAATCTACACGATTTGCTGTCAATACATCCCAGGAACGTAAATTATGTAGTACATACCTCGCTACCCACCCAACCGCACCTCTTCCCGCCTGACTTTGCTGTAGATAATCAAAAGTCAATTCCCAGATATACCGCATCGGGCTGTGACAGTAGCAAATATGTAACTGATCGGGAGTAGTAAGGACTCCTTTGGCAACGGCGTGAGATGAAGATAGAATCACGTCATACCGCCGTAAATCCAGTTGTTCAATTGCCAATGGCAACAAAGGTAAGTATTTTTGTATACCATTACGGGCATAAGGAAAGTGCTGGAGAAACGTCGTACCAATCTGACGCTTGTATAAATAACTTTGAGGATTGTTAGATTCAAAGTCGATGAGGGCATACAAGTCGGCATCAATGTGATTCAGTATTTCCCGAACAACGAGTTCTGAACCGCCGATAGCTTTGGGTGTAAACCACTCATGCACTAGAGCATATTTCAAGGTCACAGCTAACTTTAATTAATAGGTAAATAATGAAGCAAAACGCGCTCTTGTGAGATGCGCTCTTTTTCCTTCGTCTAGGTAAATGCATCATGGAAAGTGCGGTCCGTAAACCAAGAATCCTATATGCCTCTAAGCGTGGGAGTGTCAATAATAGA
>CAZZYE010001234.1:0-2532 GCA_964658145.1 uncultured Stigonema sp. | reverse complement strand
TTTTTTCTTAGCTCCAAGTTGGTACAAATACTTTTAGCTTCCTAAGTTATTACCTAAGGAAGCTAAATTGCATATTTTTGTGAATTGACGTGTTGTACCTGAACTGATTTTCACAACCCCAAACTTTACCGAACTCAGCCTCGTTAAACTTGGGGTATATATCAGTAGGCTTACTTGTAAGCCATCATCGCACCAGAAATATCTCCATAAAGATATGGGCAAGTTGTCAAACAATTGTTATCTTTCGTAATATAAAGGCACAAATGTCAGACAAATGGAAGTCCAGTACATATCTTGATGGGACTTCTGTAAGCGATCTCACTTTTATTCGTTTTTTCGGAGTTAATTATGAACCAACCAACCGAACTGACCTTGGAACAGCAATTTAGCATCCACTCATTTGCCACTCAGGTGCAGCATATGAGTCCGGAACAAGCTAAAGACTTTTTGGTCAAGCTTTATGAACAAATGGTAGTGCGTGAGGCAACTTATAAGGAGCTTCTCAAGCACCAGTGGGGCTTAGATACAGGTTCCTCTTGGGCATAAAGTTATAGTGTCGCAGTAGGCGACCTCCTTCTCTTGCTAGGTTCCAAGGAGGAAAAGAGCTGGGGATGCCGGGGCGTCAACTTCGTAGAAAAAACTAAAAATCAATG
The DNA here is from genome assembly GCA_964658145.1 of uncultured Stigonema sp. GTDB lineage: Bacteria > Cyanobacteriota > Cyanobacteriia > Cyanobacteriales > Nostocaceae > Stigonema. Next base: position 1,879 of record CAZZYE010001234.1, on the reverse strand, counting down.
ATAGAGGTCAAACCATACTTAATTAACTATTTAGCTGCACATCTTAATCTAGGCTGAATTTACATTTGGTTTTAGGTGAAATTTGCTATTTACCTCAGCCCAACTAATGTACTAAAAGCAAGCGTAGGAACTTACCTACGTCAATATACAATCGTAGGATCTGTTAAACCTCAAGTACAACTAAGCTCTGTAGCTTGTATTTATACTCTTTATATTTTTTATAACTGGATTTAAAGACCAGAGCATACAATCTTTACAATACTTAATCTTTACTAAGAGTGAAGCTGAGGTTACGAATAACATCTGTTACCCCCACACTAACCGCAAAGGTCGAAAGGGGAATCTGTATCCATCGCTTGTAGCTTTGTCAAAATTTGGCTCTTAATCTTTTCGTACTCGGTTTTAAGTAAAGTTTTACTAACTTGGGGATCGGCAGTTGACAGCAGAGTGTTGCTTAATGTTATCCACTGTTGCAGTCTTTGACGTTGGGCAGAAGCAATACTTGAAAGTAGGACATGAGCGCATTGACTTGGCGTCTCCCGCGCAAAAAACAGCAACCGGTAGTAACCTGTTTGTGCCAATATACGAACAATTTCTTGTCCTTGATTTGTTTTGAGATCAATGTAGTAAGGCAACCATTTAGCGCCGTGTTTACGGTTGTAGATGAGGGTAATCCACAGCAGCATGGGATGAGGAGCAGTGATGAAAAGAAATTGATTGTAGCGGGTACAGATTAAGCGCTTTTGAATCTCCTGTTGCGGTAGCATCACCCACAGGGCGGCTGTTAACTCCCCATGAGTACGGATGGGACTGGAAAAAACTATATCAGCAATGGGCTTATTTTGCGGCCAGGAACAAGCTTGGGCAATTTCATCGTTTGACACAGAATTGACCTGAGTCTTCTGCTTCTCCTCAGTTTTGGCAGTAGAAGTATCAGCAAGCATTCTATCTTGCTGAATATGACCTGTACTGTATTGCTGTTCTAAGGATGCTAAAACCTTAAGGATTTCAGTGACGCTTTGAGGGCGAGTACTCGGTGTCTTTGCCAGACAACTCATAACTAAATTCTCCAACTCCTTTGGTAGCTGTAATGTCTGGTCAATTTCAGCGAAGGAACGTGGTTGTTGATAGTGATGTACTTTATACCATGCTCCAAAAGAGCGGGTTTGTGCTGTTAGGGGCATCTTACCTGTTAACATCTCAAACATCATCACGCCCAAACTATAAATATCGGAGCGGTTGTCTAGTTGTTTACCCTCCATCTGTTCTGGAGAAGAATAAGCCAGGGTACCCAAATAGTAGTTAGTAAGATTGTTATCTGATTGCAGCAACTTAGCGATACCAAAGTCTAGAATTTTGACTAACTCCCCGAAACTTGGATCGGCAATCACTAGGAGATTGCTTGGCTTAATATCGCGGTGGATAATGGGATAGATTTTGTCATCAACCGGAATGCCATCATGAGCACACTGTAACCCTAAGCCAATCTGACGCACCATACTCAGAAATCTCGGTAAAGATATCTGTTGCTTGCGGATAACATCGCTAAGGTTTGCTCCCGGCAAGTATTCCATAACGTAGAACGGGGTGTTATTCTCGTCTACGCCATAGTCCATAACTCGAACAATGTGGATGCTTTTTTGTCCCAATAAGGCACAAGTTTTCGCTTCTCGCTCAAAGCGTTCTTGCAATCGCATCTTTTGATTTTGGATTGAGAGAGCGAGAAACTTCACAGCAACGGGTACGCCTCCCAACAAAATGTCCTGAGCACGATAAACCTTTCCCATTGCTCCAGTACCAATTAACTGCTGAATTTGGTAACGTTTGCTGAGTAAGCGACTAATGTTGGGATCTGACATACAAAATGGGGAATGGGGGA
>CAZZYE010001233.1:0-2535 GCA_964658145.1 uncultured Stigonema sp. | reverse complement strand
CACTCACTACAAGCCAATAAGACTTACGCATTGACAGAAATAGTAAAGGTCTGCGGTCGGATTTTTCAGGCAATTCGCGCAAATTAATTACAATCGGGTAGACACAATATCGTAGGGGCGGGGTATCCCCGCCCAGACAATGTCGTCAATTGTGTATTATTTTACTATGTAGACCATTTACGTTTTGATGCCCATCTACGCAGCATTGAGCTTATACTAATTCTAGTATGACTCTGGGTAAGATATGCGGAAAACCCGTCCGGCGTTGGTAGTTTCTGGCACTGTGTTTAACTCCCAACGTAGTAAAAATAAACAATAATGAGCATTATCGTCTTTGGCAGCATCAATATAGACCTGGTAGCGACAGCACCCCGATTACCAGTTGCAGGAGAAACGTTGCTGGGGCGTGATTTTTTTCAGACACCTGGTGGCAAAGGAGCTAATCAAGCGGTAGCATTAGCGAGACTCGGAATTCCTACTCAGATGGTTGGGCGTGTTGGTGGAGATAATTTTGGTGCAGAACTCATCAATAATTTAAACGCGGATGGTGTGCAGACTGATAACGTATTCGTAGATGAAACAGTGAATTCTGGTGTCGCGACGATCGCCGTAAATGATGCAGGTGAAAATCAAATTATCATCATTCCTGGTGCAAATGGACGTGTAAATCAGTCAGATGTAGAAAGATTATCACCTTTATTGCCAGGAGCAACAACGCTGCTTTTACAATTTGAAATCCCCATGTCTACCGTTATTGCAGCAGCTTCTTCGGCGCGACAAGCAGGAGTAACGGTTATTCTCGATCCAGCACCTGCACAAATGGATGTGCCTGCCGAACTTTACCCTTTGGTAGACATTATTACACCAAATGAAGTAGAAGCAGGGCAACTGGTGGGTTTTCCTGTATTCGGGGAGGAGTCAGCGAAAAAAGCAGCTACAGTTTTACTGCAAAGAGGTGTGAAATGTGCGATCGTTAAACTGGGTGCTAAGGGAGTTTTCTGTGCAACACCTGAGGAAACCTTTTTTGTGCCTGCGTTTCTAGTTCAGGTGGTTAACACAGTAGCTGCTGGGGATGCGTTTAATGGCGGTTTGGCAGCAGCACTTTTTGAAGGGCAATCAATACGTCAGGCAGTTGTTTGGGGTGCGGCGGCGGGTGCAATGGCTGCGACGAAACCAGGGGCGCAGCCTTCGCTTCCCGATCGCCTCACTTTTAATGCATTTCTCCAAGAAAGGGGAGTGGGGAGTGGGGAGTAGTGAGTGGGGGAAAAGATTATCAATTACTTCTTCCCTACTCCCTACTCCCTTTACCCACTCCCTACGTAGCTTTAGCATCATAAAACTTTATATTCTTGAAGATTTGGTGAATTATCGGTTGACCTGTTACAGTTGACCGACGATATTTGTTATTTTGCTAAATGAATTATGTAAAGCTAATAAATATAAATTGATTAAAATTGCATACATATAAAGCTATTTGCCTTTTATGAGAGAAAAATAATGAAAAACCTTTGCTGATGCTGTATTTGTATGCAAGAACTGGGTAATCTAAAGACAAGCGCAATAGATGAATGCAATTAGCTGTTAACTAACTGGGAAATTATGAGAATATTGGTGACAGGCGGAGCTGGGTTTATTGGTTCACATCTAATCGAGAGACTCATAGCTGAAAAACATGAAGTCATTTGTTTAGATAATTTTTACACAGGACACAAACGCAACATCCTCAAGTGGATGGAACATCCTTATTTTGAAATGATCCGCCACGACATCACCGAACCAATTCGATTAGAGGTTGATCAGATTTACCATCTGGCTTGTCCTGCTTCCCCAGTGCATTATCAGTACAACCCAGTCAAAACGGTCAAAACTAGCGTCATGGGGACACTGAATATGCTGGGATTGGCTAAGCGCGTAAAAGCGCGTTTTTTGTTGGCTTCAACTAGTGAAGTGTATGGCGATCCAGAAGTTCATCCCCAAAGCGAAGAATACTGGGGTAACGTCAACCCTATTGGCATTAGGTCATGCTACGACGAAGGTAAACGAATCGCAGAGACGCTGTCATTTGACTATTACAGGCAAAATAAAGTCGATATTCGGGTAGCGCGAATTTTTAACACCTACGGACCACGAATGTTTGAAAACGATGGTCGGGTAGTGAGCAACCTTGTAGTTCAAGCATTGCGGGGTATTCCCTTAACCGTGTACGGAGATGGTTCCCAGACACGTAGTTTTTGCTACGTCTCAGACTTAGTAGATGGATTGATGCGACTGATGAATGGTGACTACATTGGTCCAGTGAATTTGGGAAATCCTGATGAATACACGATTTTGGAGTTGGCGCAAAATGTGCAAAATCTGGTGAATCCGGATGCACAGATCAAATTTGAGCCATTGCCTTCTGACGATCCGCGTCGCCGTCGTCCCGATATCACAAAAGCAAAAACCTGGTTAAATTGGGAACCTACCGTTCCGTTGCAACAGGGGTTAAAACTGACTGTAGAAGATTTCCGCGCTCGCTTAAAGAGTGCTGAATAG
>CAZZYE010001232.1:0-2538 GCA_964658145.1 uncultured Stigonema sp. | reverse complement strand
TGCAGGAGGGTTTCCCTCCTGCAGCGCTGACTCACCCCGAAGGGGTAATCGGGAAAAGCCATTACCTATTCCGCCGCGTAAATTCAGTAACAGCAAGCGATATTTATGTGAGAGCATTCAACACTGGGGACTAACCTATGACGCCTAGCACCACGAATGAGCAAGACAATGCCTTAACGTTGCCTATTACTCAAGCCGCCCGCAGGACTGCCCAAGAGTTTGCCCATCAGCAGCCTACTCCTGAAAAAGCCGAGCAAGTTTTACTGAATACGCTTTCTGTTTGGGTTGTGAATGACTACTTAGAGCTTATGAGTATTCCTAGTGATAAGAGAGTCAGTGATAGTTGGAACCCAGTTGTACGTCTCTGCGCTGATGTAGCTGACTTGATGTTGCCAAGAGTCGGTCGTTTGGAGTGTCGCCCCGTGCGTTTCTACCAGCAGATGTGTTACATTCCCCCAGAAACCTGGGAAGAACGTGTAGGCTATGTCATTGTCCAAGTGGATGAATCGCTCCAATTCGCCAAGCTACTGGGGTTTGTTCGCAGTGTTGCAACGGAAGAACTACCTTTGAGTCAACTGCAACCTCTGTCAGATTTGCTCGAACATTTGGGGCAACTGAAACAAACTCCTGTCAGAACCTCAGTGAATTTGCGCTCTTGGTTTGCTGGTATCTTTGAGCCAGACTGGCAAACCCTTGAATCCTTGTGGAACGAGCCACACTTTAGAGCAGCTTATGCCTTTCGCAGTAGTGGTACTGTTGAAGAAAAACCGAATGACCCTCCAGGTGACTTGAGCGGACTCAGTAACCCTGCGCGATCGCACCGACAAGAGGGAAACCCTCCCGTTCACCAAAAAGAAGCACTGATTAGAAGGGCAAAGTTGATTGATTTGGGAATCCAAATTGCCAATCAACCCGTCATATTGATTCTTGAAGTCAGACCGGAAGCTAACCAACAAACCAGCATTCGCCTCCAATTACATCCCACTGGTAATGAAATTTACTTGTTACCAGGACTGCAAATGACAGTGCTAGATGAGTCTGGAGCAGTGTTTGTAAAAGCTCAAGCTAGAGATGCAGACAACTACATTCAATTGCAGTTTAAGGGTGAACTGAGAGAACAGTTTAGTGTCATGTTGGCATTAAATCATCCGATTCTTACAGAAGACTTTGTAATTTAGTTATGAGTAAAGAGCGATTATTTTTCCTCAACTAGTAAAACTGACTTCACGGGTCGCTTGACTGGATTAAGAGCTTTGTCCACTTTTCCGTAATAACTCTTGCCATTGTAATAGAGGGAAGACGAACTTCCCCCGTCTAGATTCATCGCTTTTTCAACACCTAAAGTTTTCATCAACTCAGCTAGCGCTGGTAACGACATTCCAGATTTAGTAGGCGCGTCTGGCTTTTGAGCAACCATTACTAAGATAACGCTGCCATTACGAGTAATACCCACGGCAGTTCTAGCGTTGGGTTGTCTACTCCCAAGAGCATCTCTGCCGTTGCCATTATCCACAAACCCTTCTTGTGCTAAAGTTATTTCTGGCAATAAGCTCGGACCACCACCCAACGCCAAGACTAACTGGCAACCCGTAGGCGGCGGCTCACTGTGAGGAGTTATATCATAGCGAATCGTTTGCCCACAAAGGTATCGCCGAAATTCTGTACGATTGAAGATTTTAGGAAGGTAAGGTTTTAAATTGGGATTGTTTGTCAATCGCTCATTTTCCCTAGGATCTGCTACCAGCTTCCCGAATAAAACAACATAGGATGTGGTTTTTTGATTTACTGGATCAAAAAAGCCACCATTTATAATAGCGTTAGATCGGGTTTGTCTGGAAAAATCCTCTACAGTACTTACCTTTTTTGACAATGCAGGTGTCACTAAAAATTTATTAGAAGCCGGAATCAACAGGGTGTGGACTAGACTTTGTGCTTCTGTGCGTTGCTCGTAGCGAATGGTTTCTAGCGGTGGTTCATTAGAGCGCAAAACCGCAAAAGAAGTTACATGTTGTGAAGAACGCCAGATAAACAACAGCATCCCCAAACTAGTTAACCCTGCTCCCAGCAGCCAGATTTTTCTCACTTGTTTCCTAACAACTAAATAAACTTATAACGATGCCATTGACACAAATCATGATTTATGTTTTACATATTTCCAGCATTTACAGCCGTTTTCGTCATCTGTAAGGACGAACAAGAAATAGTAAAGGTCTGCGTTCGGATTTTGACGGCAATTCGTAGACCACAATATGACCGTAGGGGCGCGGAAACCGCGCCCTTACAATGTTATTCTATTTGAGAGCAATGCCCCAAAGAAAGATCTGCACCCGAAAGTGCTCGCTTGATGCTGCTTAAGAGCGTATAGTGCGTAAGTCCTATCAAGGTTTTTGTGAAACGGTATCAGTCCTAAAACTAGGAAAAATCAAAATAGTAGCAAAAAACCTCCTCTCATTCATGAGAGAAGGTTTTTTGTGTAAAAAATCACCTGGCATCGAGCTATTTTGACAGGAGGCTACCCTCCAACTATCGTCGCCGCAA
>CAZZYE010001231.1:0-2541 GCA_964658145.1 uncultured Stigonema sp. | reverse complement strand
AATCGCCAGGTATTTTTTCCAGCATTGGACATCTCCGAAAAACAATGTAGAGACGCGAAATTTCTCTACAAGAGTTGTAGACAACGCACAATTAATTTCTGGAGATGTCTATTGGGATGCTCCCGTTGCGCAGTCATGGCTCTTAAAATTGCTTTACATTTAACCCACATTCCGCACCCTAAAGTCTCACAAATTTATGGAAGCTCATAAATAGTATTTTTGAACTAGTAACCCGAAGTATTTTGTAAGTACTAAATGATAACTAGTCGCATTAAATAGGGATAGTGTATTAAATAGTTCCAGTAGTTGGTAAAGCAAACTGACTAGCGATAAGCGTATCCCTTTGGGGAAGCCAGCTACAGGGCATGCGTGTGCTTTACACTTAGCTCAACGTGGGTAGGCGATCGCCTACCCACGTTCAGATGAAAAAATAGAGTTTTCAAGTGCATAAAATGCGAAAATCTGAACAGGTATTTTTATTTTTGTTAAGGTTTTATGTCTACTCTCAAAGAGATTGAAGTTCAAAACATTGACCATTTGGGTATAGTCGCAGGAATGATTGACTCAATTGGTTTAGTAGAAATGACGCTGGATATTTTCCACCTATTGGTAATCAAAACTCCCCACACTCTGGACTAACTCTTACTTTGTGTCTACAGTCGGGGGAGCGCCGTTGGACATTGTGAAACTGTACATTCAAAATCAAAAAGAGGTTTGACGGGGAATAAATGTGCGATTCGTTGTGAGGTGAATCACGGTAATCAGTCCGTACATAACCTCGCCAACCTGACAGCAGATTACTGTCACTAGGGTTGAACTCCTGGTTGGATACGGGTGAAAAGCCCCGTCCACTAGTTATCTCTTATTAAATTTTAAATAACAACAACAACAACAGCGTAGCTGATATTAAGTTTTATCACTACGCTGTTTTCACATTTACCCGTTTTGTAGTATAAAATTACAATGTAATCAAAGAGATTGAGGTTTTTGCAAGGATGAAAGTCCAAAAAGGTATCCTCCCAGACTCAGACAGGACTGTGTGGATAGTGTTGGATGACGATTATTTGCCTATTGAGCCAATCCAAAAGTATTTACATTACCTTGACAGTGTGGGGCGGAGTCCAAACACAATTCAGGTTTATGCTTACAACCTCAAGCTATTTTGGGAGTTTTTGCGGGATTCAAAAGTAGATTGGCGCTCTTTAAATTTGGAAGAGCTATCAAACTTTATTCATTGGTTGAGAAACCCCAACTTAGGAGTTTTATCTATGTGATTGTGATATTCCTGGTTTTGAGGGTTGCTACAACTGTGCACACTGGAGAACAAATAAGAATTTTCTCCCGATTTTAAGGAATACTTTAGAGCGTACTAACAATGTTTTAAGAAAAGCTCAGAGTTGTGGTTGGGAATTACAACTTCATAAAAATACCCCTATTAAAGAGAACTTAGAGAAAGTCATTAAAGCACTAGAGGTAGAAAATGGCTAACAGAAAAATAGAAGCTTTGCGCTCTAGCGCGGCACAGAAAGCAAGGGACTCAGCACTCCGTGTAGATCAAGCTCTTGAAAGGATGATTAAACAGGGTCAAATAATTAGTTTTAAATCTGTGGCTCAAGCTGCTAATGTATCCACAGCTTACTTATATAAGCAAGAAGATTCTAGAAATAGAATTGAAACTCTGCGCGACCAGCAGAAGCAGCAAGCTAAATCTAAACAAGCTCCATCAGCATCAGACAATTCTAAATCCGTAATAATCTCCACATTGAGGGAAGACAACAAGCGACTAAGAGCAGAAATAGATGGGTTACGTCGAATCAATGAAGGTTTAACGGGTAGACTTTACCAGCTTCAAGCAGCTTCGGAATTAGCACAACGGCTTCAGACTGAAAATGCACATTTAAAACAACAACTAGAAGAATGTCATCAACAAGTGCATTCAACTATAACTTTACCAGTAGCTCATTCTAAGGTAGTCTCTTTAGAGAACAAAAGAGCCAGACTTTCAAGTATTAGTGAGCAAATTCAACAGCAACTAGAGTTATTGGGTATTCAACTTAATTCAACTTTAACTAAAACAATTAAATCTGCTTCTGAAGAAACTGTTTTAGATGCCATAGAAGCATTAAAAGAAGCTATAAGCAATGGTAATCTTGATAAGCCTGGAGCCTGGTTAAAACGAGCCATTGAACAAAGCTGGAAACCTAACGTCAAAGGTAAAATCAAATCGGAGATAGACATATTCAACGAATGGTATCCAAAAGCGAAACAGAAAAAATTAATTCAAGCTAGTCAAACTACTGAAGACAGTATCCTAATTTACACTAACACTGAAGAGTGGATACCTTTCAATGAAATGTTGGCTAGGTATCCACTCGACACCTTGTAGAAAATGAAAACAGCGTAAAACCCTGACCAGATTTACGTTGTAGACGTTATAAACGACATAACACTAGACTCAAGTGTGACTCCCTATCTGCCTACACTGACCCATCCGTGACAGGTTAAGAGAATTGCAAGTTTGTCAAGGGGGGTAGAAGAAAA
>CAZZYE010001230.1:0-2542 GCA_964658145.1 uncultured Stigonema sp. | reverse complement strand
CTTGTAGAGACGCGAAATTGCACTTCGTGCCGCTTCGCTAACGCGTCTCTACATTCTTTTTCGGAGAGGTCTATTGGCTTTACATTGAAGTCAGGTAGTGCCAACACCATATTGGCAGTTTCTAACGCACCTTCCACCCATCCTTGCCAATTGGAATAGGCATCTCCGCAAATGTAGAGCGGTAGATTTGCATGGGGCTTAATGATACGTTTCATTACGTCTGGACTTTTAACTCCAATGTTCCAGAAGTTCCAACCGCCACCAAACGGATCTTCAGCCCAGTCCTTAAAACAGACTTCATCAGGTGTTATATCCTCTGCCTTAACTTGGTGTATCTCGGCTAATTGCCGTATCATCTCATTTTTCATTTGTTCCGGTGCTTGATAGTCACTCCATTGGGGCGCATTGTCTGTCCATTGCATTGCATTTTTTTCCGTTTTTTGCTGCCCCTTTGCCCTCCACTTTGCACTACTCCAGTCGCGGTAGCCGTCCCAGAACTCAGTGTTGGTTCCATCGTCATAACTAGCCATAAGCATCGCTGACCCATCCTTAATTGGGTTTCCCTGACTATCAGCCCAATAATAAGTTTGACGAATGGGTAAGTCTGTTAGGCTGCGACCTAAACTCAAGCCTTGATTTTGCCACCACGGTGTCGGATAAGTAGAAAATATCTTAAAAGCAGTTTTCGGTGTTACGCTCTTAATGAGCTTGCTAGTATTAGCATCGCTCAAATATTTATTGCCGCACGAGATCAGTTCGAGCGAACGTCGGGGCATGGCAAGGATTAGTGCTTTAGCTGTGACGATATCGCCATTGGCAAAATTGAGCGTAAAGACATTACCGTCCCAGTCGAAACTAGCTAATTTTTGGTTGCAGACAATGTTGCCACCAGCGTTGGTAAACAACTGAGCCATGTTCACCACCACTTGTCGATAGCCTTGGGCAAAGCCTTTGTAAGTTGCTTTAGTACCGAAATCCGCCAAGAACCACGGAATAGCGTCCGCAGCATTCCAGTTACTAAGCGTTGTGAGATACCCTCCAGCATCTTGCTCAAACCTATAAGCTTCATAACTTATGACTTGAATTAGGACATCCCAAAATCCTTGCTCATAGAGAGGTCGGTTTTCAGGACCATAGGTCGCGTTTTGAGCCTTTTGGCGATTTATTTCTGGAGGGTCATTCTCGTCAATGCCTGGGATAATTTCCTTGATAGCGTTTAGGATGATCTCACCAAGCGATTGATTCTTTTCGTCATCACGCAATTTGTAAGGAATATTTTCAGGTTTTTTACGAATATCTGACCAACGGAATGACGTTCCTCGCGTAAAGACAATATTGTCAGATGCAGGTGAGTCGTTCACAGGGAAATCGTACAAAGTAATTGGGGTAATGCCCGACTGAGAACCTTTTGCTGCAATGTCATTTAATTTGCAAATGAGCGTGTTAATTAAGGGTTGGATCGGTTCAGGTAGGATACGCATTCCCCCTAATTCAGCGACCATATTATCGATGTTCGGTGGCTTAACAGAGAGAAGACGTCCCCCAATATGCTCGTCAGCTTCATAAACAGTAACCGACTTTTTACCCCCATCGGTTAACAACCTCCACGCAGAATATACTCCTGATATTCCGCCTCCTACAACTGCCACATCTAAAATATTGTTCTCTGTAATGTTTACACTCCTTAGTGTCTGCTGTTTTAAATTCTTCTTTTAAACCGCCTTGTTATTTAGGACAATTCTCAAAGTCAATTTTTGAATTTTTTAAGTTATAGGCATTTTTTCTTAAGCCAATTCACCCTATAAAACCAACCTCAAGAACGAGAACAGTTTCACATCAAAGCCCATAATCCTCTTAGGAACATCGTAGCTATCGAATGTCTGATGACTCAAATAGATATTAGCTTGAGGCAGTTAGCACTATTTCAACAGAGTTGCCAGCGCTAAGAGCCTTCTACAAGCCAGTTTAAATGCAGCTACTTGCTTTAAAGTTCAGTAAAATTACGGAAAGTAAGTAATTTCACTTTTATTTTATAAGTGTACATTTACCCATAAGCCTAAAAGGCTGATTAGTGATGTGAAATGTGGGATCTTCGACTTAAAGTAGCCTTGAAAAGGCGATCGCATTCTCAAACTCTACCAAACGCGATCGCACGAACTCAATTACAATAAAGTGAGCAATGAAGCTCAATTTAGAGAGCGGAAGGCTGAAGAAATAGACACCAATTGAGAGTGAATAAAAAATGAGTGCCATTTCCTCCGAAATAGACTATTTTAAAAACATTTTGGCACTCATATAGAACACTCAATTAGAAGTATTGCATTTTAGAGTTTAATCAAATGTTGAGCAGCTATTTCCTCAATCCTTGTTCTGCTTTCCGAGAGCAATTCAATAATTTTTTTAGCAAACAGATGACACTGAGCACCACTCCTTCCTGTGACTAAATCTCCATCTACAACCACATCTTGATCGGTATAGATAGCACCCATATTCACAACATCGCCGTGTAAATTATTGTGACAAGTTACAGGACGACCTTTTA
>CAZZYE010001229.1:0-2544 GCA_964658145.1 uncultured Stigonema sp. | reverse complement strand
TTTTTTCCTACTCCCCATTCCCTTATTTAGTAAATTATTTAGCACCATCAAGTTGCCCATTACCGAAGTCCGTAAATCGTGGGAAACGGTGTGCAAAACCACGTCTTTTACCCGGCTTAGTTCTTGGAGTTCGTGCATTTTCTGCTGTAGTTGCGCTGTCCGCTCTTCTACCTGACGTTCCAGATTAGTGTTAAGTTGTGCTAGTTCTTGATAAAGTTGGGCTTGCTGAATGGCGATCGCTACCTGTTCTGACATTTGCTGGAGCAAATCAATTTCCATGTCGGTCCAATAGCGCGGTCCACTGCATTGGTTGGCAATTAACGCACCAAACAATTCCCCGCCTAGGATGATTGGTACAGCCAAGGTAGCCGTTGTGTGAAATTCTTGATAAAGTGCTATCAATTGAGGAGATGCTGGTATTTGCGTGATATCTTTAACTACCCGGACCCGATTGATCTTTAGTAGTTTTCTCAACTCTAAAATATAAGTTTCATGCTCTGGTTTCCATTCTAAGACAGATGGATATTGCGGATCTACTGATTCGGCAAGAATTTTTGATTGTGCATTGGCATCCCTGAGAGCAACAAAAACCCGGTCTGCTGCCAAAAATTGCCGAACTTCGTTGACGGTAGTGTGGAGAATTTGGTCTAGGTTGAGTGATTGCCGAATGCGTGCTAGAGTTTGAGCCAACAAGCGATCGCGTTTTGCAGAAAGGCGGAGTAATTCTTCCGTCTGTTTGCGTTCGGTAATGTCGTTAATTACACAAACCACACAAGGTTCTCCACCAAGGTTAATCATCTCAGTTGAAAACAGTACTACCCTTGGATCACCTGACTTTGTGTAAAACTCGGTTTCTAAATTGCGAATAAATCCTTGCTCCTGCAACATCTTTTGCATTGTGGCGCCTTCAGAGGAATTGTCCCAAATATTCAACTCTTTGGGGGTACGACCAATCACTTCTTCACGAGAAAAACCGCTCATCTGGAGAAAGGCATCGTTAACATCAACGTAGCGTCCATCCTCAAGGGTCAGGATAGTAATTGGGTTGGGACTAGAACGAAAAGCTTTGGAAAACTTTTCCTCAGACTCGCGCAATGCAAGTTCTGCTTGTTTGCGTCCGGTGATCTCGTGATTAACTGCTAGTAAACACGGAACACCATCTAAATCAATGATTTCGGCTGAAAACAGACTCACATGTACCGAACCCGACTTACTACGAAATTCAAATTCCCGGTTGCGAACGAATCCGTGTGAGTGCAACTCCTGCAGCATCAAAGCGCGATCGCTTTGGTTCACCCACATATTTAACTCAAAAGCAGTACGACCAATCACCTCGTCTGGCGAATAACCTGAGAGTTTGACAAAACTGTCGTTAACTTCTAAATAGCGTCCTTCTTTAATTGTGCTGATGCTAATTGGATTGGGGCTGCAACGAAAAACGAGGGCAAACTTTTGGGCAAGATGCTGTAGAGTTAGTTCTGTTTGTTTGCGGTCAGTGATATCCCGTACAATTGCTAAGACTTCATCTTGCCCACTGACTACCAACCGGGACTCGTAATCTCGCATACCCAAAGGTGTTGGTAGCTGATATTCTAAGGAATGCATTCTGGAATCAAAAGTTTTTGCGATCGCCTCAAGAGTTTTCATCGCAACATCAGGAGGCAATAAATCCCGCAAATTTTTACCAACTATCTCCCGATCAGGAATGTGAAGATTTGCTCCCTCACCTTTGAAATCTAGATACTCGCCATCGCGGCTGATGCGAAACATCAAATCAGGGATAGCATCTAAAATAGCTTTATACCGTGCCTCACTCTCGCGCAATTTTTCCTCTACAAGCTTCCGATCTGTAATGTCCATGAACGAACCCACCCAAATAACATCGCCGCCTTCAAGTCGTTCTGGGCGGCTTGCACCTTGAATCCACTTGAGGTTGCCACTATATGTGATGATGCGACCTTCCCAACACCAAGGTACAATCTGGGTACAAGAGGTAGCAACAGATTCTTCAAAAGTTTTGATATCCTGCGGATGAATAAGTTTATATAGTACCTGAAAGTCTGAGAGTACAACTTCTGGTTCTAATTCATACAGATCTCGACATCCAGAACTGGCATAAAGGACAGAGTGGGAACCATCCTGCCGCTGAAGGAATTGGAAAATCATTCCTGGCAAGTTGACAGCAATTTTTTCCTGCAGGGGCAATCCTCCTTTTTTAAAATCTAGTATATACAGTGCTTTCACAGTTTCATCCACTATTTAACCTTTTTATATACAAGCGACTGGTATATTAAGGAAGTTAATCGCCGCTTAGCAGTCAGCAAGAATATTTTCAGCCTTTGATCTAAAAGCTGATAGCTTTCCGCGAATCGCTATTACTTTTAGGGTATATTCCAAAAGAACTTATCGCATTCACCCAATTGGATGAACATCTTGCTCTTTGAAGATTTCAGCAACAGGAGTGTATATAGCAGTCCTATTTGATTTATGAACAGGACTTACGCAACTGGCACAAGCAATGGCGCGGCGTAGCCGCGTCGAGCG
>CAZZYE010001228.1:0-2547 GCA_964658145.1 uncultured Stigonema sp. | reverse complement strand
AAAGGTGTGGATTTCCACACTTCCCCATTGGGCAAATTGTTGCTGGATATATTCCTGAACAAAAAAATGTCCAGCAGTTGACAGATAGGGATCGCGTTCGCGAACTATCTGAGTTAGGTGAATTTTTAGTCGCTCTTTTAAATCCACATTTCTTTCAAGAAACACGGGGAGTGGGGAGTAGGGAGTGGGGAGTGGGGGAAGAGGAGGAATGGTGGTGTTTCTTTCATTCGTTGCGGATGCCGTCAGTGGGATGCTCCTAAATTACCATAACTACAACTGTTTAAGCTTCTTGGGCATACCAACCAATGTTCAGTGTTATCCTAGTCTTGCAACTAGCAACAAAATTGCATAAATTTAAGTGAACACTTTCCGGAGCATGAAAACCAACCAATTGACCCTTAGGGAAGCCTCTTTCAACGGAAAAAGTGCAAGTGTCCTCTAGTTCTTATTTGATCATTATACCATCGAGAAGCTTTTATTCTTTAGCACAAAGCAAAAGGTAATCGTCCCCAAGCATAATAAATGTATAAGACACACTAGGAGAACAGCAACGCATGGGCAAGGTAGTCGGCATTGACTTGGGTACAACCAACTCAGTAGTTGCCGTCATGGAGGGTGGCAAGCCGGTGGTGATTGCCAATGCAGAAGGAATGCGAACCACTCCCTCCGTCGTTGGTTTCAGCAAAGAAGGCGAAAGAGTAGTTGGGCAAATGGGGCGGCGGCAAACTGTCCTCAACCCACAAAATACCTTTTTTGCCGTCAAACGCTTTATTGGGCGATCTTATAGCGAACTCAGCCCAGAATCAAAGCGAGTACCCTACACCATTCGCAAAGACGAAGTCGGCAATATTAAAATTGTCTGTCCGCGTCTGGATCAGGAATTCTCCCCAGAAGAAATTTCGGCAATGGTGCTCAAGAAACTGGCAGACGACGCCAGTCGTTACTTGGGCGAACCAGTGACAGGGGCAGTAATTACCGTTCCAGCTTATTTTAATGATTCCCAACGGCAGGCAACGCGAGATGCAGGCAGGATTGCGGGTTTAGAGGTGCTGCGGATTCTGAATGAACCAACAGCAGCATCTTTGGCTTACGGCTTGGATCGGGGTGAGAGTGAAACCATTTTAGTCTTTGACTTGGGTGGTGGCACGTTTGATGTGTCGATTCTCGAAGTTGGCGATGGCGTGTTTGAAGTCAAGTCCACAAGTGGCGATACCCAGCTTGGTGGTAATGACTTTGATAAGAAAATTGTTGATTGGCTAGCAGAGCAATTTTTAGAAGAACACGCGGTAGATTTAAGACGTAGCGATCGCCAAGCTTTACAACGCCTGATAGAAGCTGCAGAAAAAGCCAAAATCGAACTCAGCGCCGTCAGCGTCACCGACATTAACTTACCCTTCATTACTGCCAGCGTTGAAGGTCCGAAACATCTCGAAACTCGTCTGACTCGTTCCGAGTTTGAGAGTTTGTGCGATGATTTGTTGGGGCGGTTGCGTCTTCCAGTTAAACGAGCGCTGAAAGATGCTAATATCACACCCAGAGATATTGATGAAGTCGTGCTGGTAGGGGGTGCTACTCGAATGCCAATGGTACAGCAGCTCGTGCGAGCGATGATTGGCATAGAACCCAACCAAAACGTCAACGCTGATGAAGTTGTCGCCGTCGGTGCAGCAGTTCAGGCAGGTATTCTCGCCGGAGAACTCAAGGATGTACTGCTACTAGATGTCACGCCTCTATCTTTGGGGTTAGAAACCATCAGCGGCGTCACAAAAAAACTCATTCCCCGCAACACTACTATACCAGTACGTCGCTCTGATACTTTTTCCACCTCAGAAAATAATCAGAACACCGTAGAAATCCACGTACTCCAAGGAGAACGGGAAATGGCGACAGATAACAAGTCGCTGGGAAGGTTTAAGTTGTATGGCATTCCCCCCGCACCACGCGGCATTCCCCAAATCCAAGTATCATTTGATATCGATGCCAACGGCATATTACAGGTGACAGCTCTCGATAGAACCACAGGTAGAGAGCAGAGTATCACAATCCAAGGTGCTTCAACTTTAAGCGAGTCGGAAATCAAACGGATGATTCAGGACGCTGAAAAATATGCTGAGGTAGATCGGGAACGGAAAGAACGAGTCGAAAAGCGCACTCGTTCTGAGGCGCTGATTTTACAAGCAGAACGACAACTTAGAGAAGTAGCGCTGGATTTGGGGATGCAGTTTGCTCGCAGCCGTCGTCAGCGGATTGATAAAATTTGCCGGGAACTGCGCTCTAGTTTACAGCAAGACGACGATCGCGGTATAGACCAAGCTTACGCTGACCTGCAAGATGCTTTGTATGAGCTCAATCGGGAAGTCCGTCAGTCTTTTACTGACGACGAAGATGAAGATTTGTTTGGTGCTATCCGTGACATCTTTACTGGTGATAAAGAACGGGAACGGGAACGCGATCGCGAATCTCCAAGGGAGACGTTTCGTGAACGTGATAACTATAGCAGGGATAGAGACGGTAGAGACAGAGACTACAACAGAGACAGAGACGGCA
>CAZZYE010001227.1:0-2548 GCA_964658145.1 uncultured Stigonema sp. | reverse complement strand
CCTCACCCCGCCCTCCGGGCACCCCTCTCCCATGCTTGGGAGAGGGGACGGGGGCGAGGGCTGGATATCGTAACTGTTTATACGGACATGATATTATGTCTTTTTTTAGACTTATTTTCTCTCCTCTTGCGTCAGCGTTCTCTGATTCGATTAACAGCTAAAGACTAATGACTAATACCATTACAATTATTGCTGGTACTTATAAACCTGATTGCTGTGGTGTTGCTCATTACACTGCACGTTTACGGGATGCCCTGAAAAAGCTGGAAATTGAGTCTGTTGTCCTCACTACTTATGCAGCTGCCGCAGAGGCAAATGACTCTAGCATTAGGGGTGCGGTACAAGAGTGGCGGTTTGCTGATTTGATGTCGTTAGTACAAGCAATACATGCAACAGATAGTGACATCCTGCACATCCAACATGCAGCAGGGACTTACGGTTTTGAGCGTGCCATCTTTGTGTTACCGCTACTTCTCAAACTTACAGGGTATCGCAAACCGATTGTTACGACTGTGCATGAATATGGTTGGTGGGAATGGCAACCAAAGGGTATTCCACCGCAACTCGTGGAATGGTTGAAGATGTGGGGACAACAGCAAGGTTGGTGGGATCGAGAGGACGGGTTTTTACTGACTTTGAGTGATGCACTGATTACAACGAACGCGGAGGCAGAACTCGTAATCTATAAACGGCTACCGCAACTGATTAACCGCTTGTCGCGTATCCCCATTGCTGCAAATGTCGATCGCTGCCCAATTGACCAAAATTCAGCACAGCAACAATTGCGTGAACGATATAACTTTGCTTCAAATACCACCACTATCGCTTTTTTTGGCTTTCTCCACCCAGTCAAAGGGTTAGAAACGCTTTTACCAGCATTTAAAAAAGTGCTGACAACTCACGAACATGCGCGACTATTACTCATTGGCGGTGTGGAAAGTCTAGCTTTGCGTTTAGAAGAAGCCAAACGCTACTGGAATAAACTCCATACTCTTGTAGCAGAACTAAATTTAAGCGAAATGGTGCATTTCACAGGCTACCTAGATGCTGAAACCGCCTCAAAATATCTTTCGGGTGCAGATATTGGAGTGTTACCTTTCAATCATGGACTGACAATGAAAAGCGGTTCACTTCTAGCGCTGTTAGATCATGGTTTACCAGTAATTGGCACCTATCACAACACGCCTCTACCGGATGGACATCCAGTTCAGCTAGTACCACCTCGTAATATTGAGGCTTTGGCAGATGCACTTTGTCAACTGCTAAACCACCCCGATCAACGTAACCATCTAGGTGATGCTGGTCGTACTTTTATCCAAAATTTTACTTGGACTAATATTGCGCGATCGCACCTCAAGATCTACCAAAAAATTGTTAGTGGTTAGGAGAGACGTTCCGGCGGAACGTCTGTACTTGTTAAAATGCATATTATACCTCAAAGACGATACACCAATGCCTTGGGGAAGATGTGGGAAATCCTGGATATTTGGTATCGATTAAATTGAGAGGGTAGCTCATCCGGCAAAAGGAGACTCGTTGATGAATTTAAGGGCGATTTGGCAACTGTTCCAAGAGACATTTGAAGAATGGCGTAAGGATAAGGTGTCGCGGTTGTCCGCAGCATTAGCTTATTACACGATTTTTTCCATCGCCCCATTACTGATTATTGTGATTGCGATCGCCGGAGCGGTATTTGGAGAAGATGCGGCTAGGGGCGCAATAGAAGTGCAACTTCGAGGTTCAGTCGGTAGTGCTGCAGCTCAAGTCATCCAGACAGCGATTCAAAATGCCAGTAAGCCACACCAGAGTACTGTCGCCTCCATTATCAGTGTCGTAGTACTCTTATTTGGTGCTACTGGTGTATTTACTGAGTTGCAAGATTCTTTAAATACAATTTGGGGAGTACAGCCAAAACCAGGCGGCGCTGTGAAAAATATGCTTCGCCAACGCTTTTTGTCGTTCGGGATGGTTCTAGGTATTGGCTTTTTACTCCTCGTTTCCCTCGTAATTAGCGCGGTGTTGGCAACTGTAGTTAATTACTTTGGCAATCTGCTACCTAATATCCATTTTATCTTGCACACTATCAACTTTATCGTTGGTTTTGCCGTCACCACGGTGCTGTTTGGACTAATTTTCAAAGTTCTGCCAGATGTCAAAATTACTTGGCGTGATGTTTTGACGGGAGCAGCCCTCACTGCACTTTTGTTCTCTATCGGTAGGTTTTTATTGGCAGAGTATCTGGGTCACAGCAGTTTTGGCTCAACCTATGGAGCCGCAGGTTCGATAGTGGTTTTCCTAGTTTGGGTTTATTATACTGCCCAGATTCTATTTTTCGGCGCGGAATTTACCCAGGTTTATGCCAGAAAACATGGTTCTCGCATTGTACCAGATAAGAATGCCATTCCCCTAACTGAGAACGCTCGCACTCAACAAGGGATGAAACCCAATCAGAATAGACGAACAAGGCAACAAAAGCCATCCTCTAACTGGGTTAATCGCCTACTGCGACGTTTTACACAACCAAAGCGCTTAAAACGCAGAAGAAAAA
>CAZZYE010001226.1:0-2548 GCA_964658145.1 uncultured Stigonema sp. | reverse complement strand
GCAATGTGATAAGCCAACAATTGCAAGGGAATCACGGTGATGATCGGGGAAAGTAACTCTTCTACAACTGCAACAGGGATAATATCGTCAAATATTTCCGCTGCTTCTCCCTCGCTGACGGGAGTGACGCCAATTAAACGAGAATCTCGGGCTTTGGCTTCTTGGGCGTTAGAAATAACTTTTTCGTAGACATTACCAGGCATAGCGATCGCCACTACTGGCACTTTCGTATCTAATAGAGCGATCGGTCCGTGCTTCATTTCTCCCGCAGGATACCCCTCAGCGTGAATATAGCTGATTTCCTTCAATTTCAACGCTCCTTCTAAAGCAATAGGGAAATTAATTCCTCTTCCCAAAAAGATGAAATCTGTGGTTTCAGCAAAGTCATGAACCAATTGCTCAATATAACGCTCTTGACTTTCTAAAATCGCCTCTATATCCCTTGGAAGACACCACAATCCCTTAATAATCTCCTCTAATCTTGTTGGAGAAACGGTTTGGCGACGATAAGCTAAATCCAATGCCAAAGCGTAAAATGACATCAGTTGAGCGACAAAAGTTTTCGTGGCTGCCACCCCAATTTCAATTCCTGCCAGAGTATTGATAATATTAGGTATCATTCGACCTAGAGTACTTTCTGGACGATTGGTAATTCCCAACAATCGCGGTTGATACTTGGCTTCTTTGCCACTACGCCGTTCGAGTTCCATCGCCAAAGCCGCTAATGTATCAGCGGTTTCACCAGATTGAGTCACGCCAATAGTCAGCGTATATGATGTCAAAGGTGATGGTGCATAACGATACTCTGAAGCATAATGTACCTGAGTCGGAATTCCCACCAGTTGTTCTAGTAAATATTTTCCTACTAATGCTGCGTGCCAACTTGTACCACAGGCAACGATTTGAATTTGCTCTAAATCGGCATAAAGTTCTGCTGGTAAACCGAGATTAATCGGAGAATTAGCAGCGTGGGAAGCATTCCACTCAGTATTAAAGTAAGCTTCTAAACAAGCCCGTACCACTCCTGGTTGCTCATAGATTTCCTTGAGCATGAAGTGCTTGAATCCTTGCTTTTCCACCATTGTCGGATTCAAGTTGAGTAGGCGGGGGTGTTTTTTCAACCTGTGACCACCAAAATCGTAAACCTCAACGCCTAAAGGTGTCAGACGTGCTATCTCGCCATTTTCCAGGGGTAGCACTGCACGGGTATAGGCAACGATCGCTGGTGTATCAGAGGCGCAAAAAAATTCTCCTTGCCCAAAACCAATGACTAAGGGGGCTTGTTGGCGGACGACGATCAGTTCGTCGGGGTAGTCTGCTGAAATGACTGCGATCGCAAACGCCCCTTTGAGTTCATTCACAGCTTTGAACACCGCCTCCAGGAAGGGAGAGGGGGAAAAGGGGACAGAGGGAGAAGAGGATTCTTTTAAAAATTGGGCGATCAGGTGGGGGATAACTTCGGTATCGGTATCTGAACGAAACTCATATCCTTTGGCTTTCAGTTTTTCGCGTAACTCGCGGTAGTTTTCAATAATGCCATTTTGCACTACCGCCAAGCGCTTTGCCGTATCCATATGGGGATGGGCGTTGTATTCTTCTGGTTTACCATGAGTTGCCCAGCGAGTGTGACCGATGCCAATTGGGGCGGGGCTTTCTACTTGTTCTAATTTGGAACGCAAGTTGTAGAGTTTACCCTTTGCCCGCACGCAATTAATTTCACCTTCCCATATCGTGGCGATTCCGGCTGAATCGTAGCCCCGATACTCCAGTTTTTCCAGCCCAGATAGCAAAATTTCCGTTGCTGCTTGAGTGCCAATATAGCCAACGATACCGCACATTGCTTACACCACTCCATTTTCAGGATTATGAAACTATGTCTGTATATTTCTTAACGCAAAGGCAACGTTTTTGCCAAGAAAAAAAGGAGCAATTTGCTCCCTACATGATTAAGTAGTGTTATTAATTTTTGACAAACACACTTGAATGGTGATTTTGTAGGGTGGGCAATGCCCACCAATCTTACAGCCCCATTATCGGGTAGACCGCAATATGAGGGCGGGGGTACCCCGCCCCTACTGTAATATTGGCGGGTAATACTACCCTACAATCCTAAAAGTAATTGCTATCGAGACAGCGATCGCGAAGTCAGAGCGAGAAATAAGAGTTAATTTCTCAGTAAGCTAGACCCATACTGCGAGTGGTTTCAGCTCCTAGGTAAACCCGGATGCTCAAAAAGTCAGTAGGACAAGCGGTTTCACAGCGCTTACAACCCACACAATCTTCTGTGCGAGGTGAAGAAGCAATTTGCTGGGCTTTGCAGCCATCCCAAGGAACCATCTCCAGCACGTCAGTGGGGCAGGCACGGACGCATTGGGTGCAGCCTATGCAGGTATCGTAGATTTTTACGGTATGAGACATTAAAAAAAGCTCCTTTACGAGTGTTCTTCTGGTACTAAACAATCATAATCAAGGCATAGTTTACTGCAGTGACTGAGCGTCCGTAATCAAAAGGCTACAGAACTTTAAAGAATGTAATAAGCCGAGAGGG
>CAZZYE010001225.1:0-2550 GCA_964658145.1 uncultured Stigonema sp. | reverse complement strand
GGCAAGGCGCGGATAATCGAGAACAAAGTGACAATCAGCGCTGCGTCACCGCAATCCTTAAAAGCTGCTTACGACAGTGTTAGTACGGATCAATTTCTGAATGCCATTCTGGGGCAATGAAAGGTCGTGTCCTACGACGTTAGAAAACTATCAAACTCTTTGCAGGCGTAGCACATTGTGAGTGTACGCCGTTCCCGAGCCGCTATTCAGCAGGCGATTGGCTGGCCAGACTTTCCCTCGCAGGACTTTTCCCGCAGGCCCGAACGGTTCTCCAGTACCAAATAAAGTTAAATCTCGCGCCACTTCGTCTTTCTAGGGAATTTTTACTTTTAATAACGTGAGTTCGGCGTAAGCGGGTCCTTGCGAGCCGGGTAGAGGTTTTCTACCCTACAGTTGCCAAACTTATTGCTCCAGGAGACCCGCTATGGATATCGTAGCTCTGTTTTGTAGCTTGGACGACTTCGTGCAAGCTTTTCTGCCGATCTGGCAAAGCTCCCTGTTGCTTACACCCGGTCGACACCGTCGGCGTGCTTGCCGGTTCGGCGAAAGTGAGATTCTGACCTTGCTGATCGCCTTTCACGCTTCTGACTACCGCACCTTCAAACACTTCTACTTGGACCATGTTTGCCGCCACTGGCGAGCCGAGTTTCCGGATTTGGTCAGCTACCAGCGTTTGGTTGAGCGTATCCCTTCTGTATTGGTAATCCTGGCGGCTTACCTGCATACGCGTTTGGGCCAGACACGAGGGGTTGCCTTCGTCGACAGCTTGCCCCTGAAGGTCTGTCACAACCGGCGCATCCACTCCCACCGTGTATTTGCTGGCATGGCGCAGCGCGGCAAAAGCAGCGTGGACTGGTTTTACGGCTTCAAGCTGCATTTGGTCATCAACGATGAAGGGGAACTGCTGGCCCTGCAACTCACTCCAGGCAATGTGGATGATCGTACTCCTGTACCGAACTTAGCCAGGGATCTCTGGGGCAAACTGTTCGGCGATCGTGGCTACATCAGCCAGAAACTGTTCGGACAACTTTGGGCTGAAGGCGTGCACCTGGTCACCAAGCTCAAGCGCAATATGAAAAACAAACTGCTGCCCATGGTTGATAAACTCTTGCTGCGGAAACGGGCACTGATCGAAAGTGTCGGTGAGCAACTCAAGCATCTCTGCCAGATCGAGCATACCCGTCATCGCAGCCCGGTGAATGGTTATGTCAATATTCTGGCCGCTCTGGTGGCCTACACTTGGCAGGAACACAAGCCATCCTTGCACCTCACCCAAGAGGAACATGAACTGCTGCTCAATGCCGCCGTGTAATGTAGATCTTAAACCGAACTCACGTTAATTATGACTGGTAGAAATTATCGAGAGCAGGTCAATCCCATTGTTCGATTACAGCCGCTGCGCGCCCTAGCCACATGAAGTTTTCATTGCTTGCGTGGCGTAGTGTTTCTACAGGTGGCACAGTTCTTAATACATCTTCAACTTCCGCTAAGAGTTGCTCTAGTTTGATCGGTTCTTCTTTCGTCAATTGTGTTTTACTCTACTTTCACTAACGCCAGGATTTCTCGAGAAATTCTTTTAAGCCGCGTGGCGCGGCGATATAGTTCTCAACTGCTGCCTTGGTGTCTTCAGCACTTGGTCCGTATAAGACAGCGCGAGGGCGTGGCTCACTCAAATAGACACCAACACCTGTTCCCAGAGGAAATGTAGAAACCTGTTTTTCCTGTGCTTCTTTCAGCAATTCCTGGCTAAGCTCATTTACGGGCTTTCCGCCGATGCTTATTGCTGGGCTCTTTGAAGTTAACCAGTTAGCATCTTTCCATGTTTTGGCACTGACAATAACAGCTCTCTTGAATGGATCGTTTGAACTTTGTGCATCAATGGCGTCTCTTAGCAGGCCACACGTGAACCGATCAAGCATCTCGGAAATAATAGCCTCGCCTGCCACTATAAAAATAGTGTTTTCGTTAGCTACATTTTGAACTTTAAATACTTTATCCAGTCTTGCTATATCCTCGTTAAAGCGTGGGTTAATTAAAGGCCCAACTCTACTCACAATCTCTTGCGAAGTAGTTTCCTCCAATGACTCGCAATGGTGAATAAAATCTCCGTTCTGTTCTTCAACCGATTCCATAAATTCTGTTGGAAAAAGATCAACTTCGATTCCTCGATTACGTAGATATCGAATACCCTTACCACAAATGACTTGATTCGGATCTAGCATTCCGATTACGACTCGTGAGATCTTTCGAGAAGAGATCCTTTCTGCACACGCTCTCTTTGGTGGATTCCGTTTCGTACAGGGCTCAAGCGTGGTGTACAGCGTTCCCCTGCGACGTTCTCATGCTTCAGCTTACGTTCGAGAAGTCCAAATTCTGCGTGTTCCCCTTCCTCAATTTCGCCACGAAAAGCTGTTCCGAGTTCTCTCTCATCTTTAACAAGCACGGCGCCCACTTTAGGACGGGTCGGTCCATTTTCTTGTTTTGAAAACCTAGCCCGATCGATAGCTGTACGTATATATGGATAGTCTTTTTCGGTAATCAATGTTGTCT
>CAZZYE010001224.1:0-2551 GCA_964658145.1 uncultured Stigonema sp. | reverse complement strand
TTTAATTTTTAATTTTTAATTCAGCGCAGCGGTACTAGCCCATTTTGCTACATTTACTTGTTCGTGGGTTGGAGGATAGGTATTTCCTCTTGGTGTTCACACTTAAAACTTGACTGCCAACGATGCATACTCACATCTGCCAGTTTGTACACAGAGTCACATTGCGGCTGAATAATCTGACTTAATACCGCCCAAAATAAGCTGCGTGTGACATCCAGTGCGGTTTTTTGCCAAGACTCATGATTACCAGGAATACCTTGCTCTTGAACAATTGATGTTTCCACCCAAATGCCATGAGCACCCAAGAGAATTTGTGCCATCCATTTGGCTCGTGGTAAGTGTGTGTAGGAGGTAATCAGCTTCACTTTATGCACTCCCCAACGGCGGAGAATGGGGATACTGTAGTAAAAATTACCAAAAGTGGAATTAGCACACTTTTCTACCCAAACGTTTGGCAAAGAAGCTGCTGCTTGCTGCTGAAAAATATCCAAAATGCAGTGGTCTGGGGAACCACGAGAAATTAAAATCGGGGTGTGTGGGTAGAGTTGTGCCAATTGGGAGACATAAATTTCCCGATGAATGCTGCCACCAAGCACAAAAAAGGCATCTGCTCGCTTGGAAGATGCAGAAAAAATGGTTATAGTGTTAAACACCAGCCAACCGCCAAGTAAAAGACACAGTCCAAAAGCTAGTATGGGTAAAGGTTGTCTCCTGCTTCGCAATTGCCTCAGATCTTGGCGGTTCGTGCTGTTTATAAATTTACGTTTCAATGGCATACCTGATCCGAGCTTTCGTTGGTAAAGTCAGCAATTATCATTAGTTTAGCCAAGTGCTATCTTAAGAAAAGTAATCTTAATTGCTAAGATGGCACTGATGAAAGTGTCACACAGTCGCAGTAAGCTGGCGGAAGAATTTAGCTAATGTGAAGAAGGCAGGTGAAATCATGCAGTTCTCCAGAAAATGTAAAGGGAAGATGATGAAGAAAGTCTAGCTAAGTAGAAAAACTTATAAATCTTTGTCAAGCTTGATAGCTTAACTGTCAACAACACAATTATTCCATCTGAATATACATGAATCAATCTGCGAAAAGTTACTCGCCACTGCAAGTAGCCTTGATTGGGGGAGCGATCGCCACCACTGCTACGATTTCTGTGTTTGGTCCAACTTGGTGTCGATCTGTGCATGCGGCGCTACAAGATAGCCCAAAAGCGATCGTTGACCAAGTCTGGCAACTAGTGAATCGAGAATATGTAGATTCCACATACAACCAACAAGATTGGCAAGCAACTAGGCAGAGCTTGTTGAACAAAAATTATGCGAACCGTGAAGAAGCTTACACTGCCATCCGCGAAGCCCTAAAAAAGTTGGGGGACCCTTACACTCGGTTTATGGATCCCAAACAGTATGAATCTCTGACCAACCAAACATCTGGAGAAGTGTCAGGAATTGGCATTCGGATGGAACAAAATGAAAAAACCAAACGACTTACTGTCGTAGAAGCTATAGAAAATTCCCCTGCACTCAGAGCAGGCATCAAGGCTGGAGATCAGATTTTAGCAATTGATGGCAAACCCACTCAACAGATGAAAGTGGAAGATGCTTCCAAGTTGATTCGTGGTAAGGCGGGTACGTTTGTGACTTTGCGGTTGGGACGGAACGGGCAAAGTACTTTTGATCTGAAGCTGACACGAGCTAGTATTGAAGTCCCAACAGTGCGTTACACTCTCAGGCAAGAAAATAATCGGCGCATTGGTTACATCCGCATGCGAGAATTTAGCGCCCACGCTGCAGATCAAATGCGACGAGCCATCCGTGATTTGAACGGTAAGCAAGTTGATGGCTTTGTGTTGGATCTGCGTAGTAACCCTGGTGGGTTGTTGCAGTCAAGCATTGAAATTGCCCGGATGTGGTACGATAATGGCGGCATTGTGCGCACGGTAGACCGTGTGGGGGCAAGCGAAGAAACTAAGGCAAATAACACTGCTCTGACGAAGCGCCCTTTAGCAGTACTGGTGGATGGTAATTCAGCTAGTGCAAGCGAGATCCTCACAGGAGCATTAAAAGATAATAAGCGGGCTGTAGTTGTTGGTAGTCAGACTTTTGGTAAAGCCTTAGTACAGTCAGTTCACGAACTTGCAGATGGTTCCGGTGTGGCAATCACTATCGCCCACTACTTCACCCCCAAAGGAACGGATATTAATCACAAGGGGATTACGCCCGACATCAAGGTAGATTTGACAGAGACACAACAGCGTCAGTTAGCGAATAATCCAGATTTAGTGGGAACTTCAAATGACCCTCAATATGCGCGTGCCCTTGCAGTTCTATCCACCAATCGCTTCGCACAACAAATGCAAAATCAATCTGCTCAACCAATGAACGTTGGCGTCCCGAATTCAAAATATTAGTTTTAAGATTTTGTACAGGGAATACTAGAAATTGCTAACTGCTAATGGCTAATGGCTAATAGCTAACGGCAGCAATTAGCCCTTCGGGATCGCCCTTCGGGTTCGCAGATCCTGAAGGAGGGAAACCCTCCTTCAGGGCTGTC
>CAZZYE010001223.1:0-2553 GCA_964658145.1 uncultured Stigonema sp. | reverse complement strand
AGGGGGGAAATAAGCAGAACTTTTTAATTCGTGTTGGGGGGATCAAATCTTATCCGAACCGTATTGGCTGTGCCCCTACAAAGTCACCCAGATTGACCAAATAATTACTAATTCGTAATTTGTAATTGAAGGACAGAGCAACTTAATTTATTAATGGAAAAAAATAAATTTTTTCCTTGTTTCAAGCCCCCAAATTCATTTCTAGGGTAATTATCAATTACGAATTATTTTGATTGCTATTTTGTTGCATATAACTTAACAACCAATTTGCGGCTGTTGCCCTACGAGTTTGCCGAGGTCCAAACTCCCCGATTTTGTAACCTTTGAAACCCAATTGTTCTTTAAGTAATTGTTTGTTCTCTGGAGGAATTGAACGAGTCAGTTTGACACTTGCAGGGCGACTGTCGATAAAATCTGGTGGGTGTGGGTACTCTGATCGCCATTCTGGTGGTACTCCTGTAGTATCCCACTGTCCTGCTAAAGAGTCCTCGCGGTAGCCCAAGTAGTACCATACTAACTGGTTAACTGTGGTATCGTCAATTTCCTCGTTGAGAATTGCCCAGATGGTTTCTGTATGAAGTGGTGGTAAGTTAATCATAAGTTATTCAAATAAGAGCAACAATAATTTGACCTCTCTCATCACATCTTGCACCAGTTGCAATAACGCTATTTCTGTAGGGCGGGCATCGCCCAGCATTGACTGAAATGCCTATTTTTGCGTTGGTGGGCAGTGCCCAACGCCCTTCGGGTTCGCCAGTCGCTTACGGCGGGAAACCCGCCTGCAGCGCTGGACTCACCACTCCTCTCAACGCGGGGAACCCCGAAGTTTGCTCGGAGGGAAACCCTCCTTGCAACTTCTCTCCGCGCACTCTTTGTGGCTCCCCTACACGAAAGAGGAGAATGGTGCAAGATATCAGTCTCCTAAGCCCTCCCCTTGTAGGGGGAGGGGAATGACCTTTCCCCTAACCCCTTCCCTATCAGGGGAGGGAAATTTAGCTCCCCATTCCCTGATAGGGAAGGGGGTTGGGGGGTTAGGTTTTTTGTAGTAAAAACAATTTATCATCATCTAGGCAAACTGTTTTCATCTGGCGAGGGCGATCTCCACGACGTGAGATTCAGGTAGTTGGAATTAAGCACTCCCTAAGGGATAATAAACAGGGTAGGCTGGAAATCGTCAAAACTTAACCAGTTAATGCATAACCCCACACCGCAGTCAGAGCAAATCCGCGCCCGTGTCATCGTTTCTGGGAAAGTCCAAGGGGTAGGCTATCGCTACGCCACTGTGGATACAGCTAGCCAATTAGGACTAAGTGGTTGGGTGCGAAATCACCCTGATAGTCGCGTTGAAGCAGTGTTTGAAGGAAGCCGGGAGGTTGTGGAAGAGATGATTCGTTGGTGTTATCAAGGACCACCTGCTGCTATGGTTAAGGATGTTGTGGTGAAGTACGAGGAACCAGAGGGGTTGCGAGGATTTGAAGTTAGGCGGTTTGAGTAGAGACGTTCCGCCGGAACCTCTGTACGTTGGGAAGAGATGTTCCGCCGGAACCTCTGTACGTCCGTATATTTACTCGTCCATTTCGTTTAATGTAGCTAATGCTGAAGGAGACATTCGACTGAGATAGTTGAAGATCCAGTATTTAAATATAGAGTTTAGAATCACAGGAAATGTAGCGATAAATGTAAATATCGCACTTCTATTTGCTGGAAGCCCTAAATTTTCCGTAAATCCTTCAAGAATCACTTCCCATCCATCGGGTGAGTGGAATCCTACAAATATATCTGTAAACATAATTATTAAAAAAGCCTTGGCACTATCACTAATACCATAGACAATTTCATCCATAAATGACTTCAAAATGGCAATTTCTCTTTTGCTTGTAGCAACGATTATAGCAAAAGCAATTATTGAGATCAAATTAGCAAATACATTGCTAATAGCACTACTACTTTTCTGGCGAAATTCCTTAGCTATCTCAATTGCTTTTTGCTTGACTTTTGCTTCTACTACTTCTGGTGAAAGGCTAGGAGTATAATGAAGTAAGCTTTGAAACTTTAGTTTTTCTTCAAAAGTCTTTAATTCGCGCAAAGCTTCCTCTTCCATTTGATAATTGAGGAAAATTTTAGATGTATTTTCACCTCTGATGCGCTCAACTATAGGATTTACTAAGAATTGCTTAGATAAATTCTGAGTTAAGATTGGCAAAATAACTAACATTGCCAAAAAGCTTACAGCACTTCTTGTCTTACTTTTAGAAATTTGAAAATCTTCAATAAATTGCTCTTGTGCTTTGGGAGAGAAATCTGCTTTAATTTTATTAAATGTTCTCGCGATTGACCGTGGCAACACGCCTGTTTTCTTAGATACAGGTTGAACTCCAGTAAGGTTTTTATCAGATGAATCTGGCTGTTTATTCACTTGCTCACGGTTCATTTGTACTAGTTTGGCAATTGGTACTACGCGATCGCGCATGTAGTTACACTAATTATAGGGCAATATGGTTCAGTTAGTAGCGTTTACTCCCTGAAGATCCCCCCAACCCCCCTTAAAAAGGG
>CAZZYE010001222.1:0-2554 GCA_964658145.1 uncultured Stigonema sp. | reverse complement strand
CCTTTTTAAGGGGGGCTAGGGGGGATCAAGCCTGATCTGAACAGTATTTACTATTAAGTAGGTCGAAAAAATAAATTATCATAGGCTCGTAGTTGCGCTACCCTTGCGGGAAGCAACTTCGTGTCTACAGCGCGCGCTCATCGCAACTACAAGCCTTTCTCCTCTATTTTATAAAAGTTTACATAGTTGGTATACTACAGACCTACTTAGGTAAAAGTACATGGCAAAAAAACGACACCGCCTTCCTTTAACAGTAGAACAACCATACACAAAGGAATTCTATCACCAACCAGGGAGTGTACCAGGAACTATCATCGTTGATGAAAATGCGCCCCCGCCGATAATTTTCTTGATTGACTATAACCCAACCAATGTCACCTCGAAGCAAATAAAAACGCCGGAGGAATGCGCTGTATATCTAAATACAGAATCTGTTTCTTGGGTGGATGTGCAGGGTTTGGGCAATGCAGACATTTTGCAAAGATTGGGTAAAGTTTTTGATTTGCATCCTTTGGTATTAGAAGATGTAGTCAATGTGGTAGAGCGTCCAAAACTAGAGGATCATGAAGACCAACTGTTGATAATAGCCCGGATGGTAGTGCCAACGGAAAGAGTATGTGGCTTTCATAATGAGCAAGTAGGTTTTGTGTTGGGAAAAAATTACTTGCTCACAGTACAGGAGGAATCAGAGCATGATTGCTTTGATGGGGTAAGGGCGCGACTTCGGAACAACAAAGGCATCATCCGCAAGTATAAAGCGGACTATTTGGCTTATGCTTTATTAGATGCGGTTGTAGATGGTTTTTTCCCAGTGTTGGAACGTTATGGTGAGCGACTCGAAGAGTTAGAGGAAGAAGTCATGGTCAACCCTAACCGACAAACACTACAACAAATCTATCAAATTCGGAGAGAATTGCTGCAACTGCGTCGTGCCATATGGCCCCAGCGCGATGTGATTAATTCCTTGATTCGGGATGGCTATGAACTTATCAGTGAGGAGGTCAGAATTTACTTGCGAGACTGTTATGACCATGCGGTACAAGTGATGGATATGGTGGAAACTTACCGGGAACTAGCATCAGGGTTGATGGATGTTTATCTTTCAGCAGTAAATAACAGAATGAATGAAGTTATGAAACTGCTAACTGTAGTTTCGACGATTTTTATACCGCTGACTTTTATTGCTGGGGTGTATGGTATGAATTTTGAGCATATGCCAGAGTTGAAATTTCCTTGGGGTTACCCAATTTGCTTGGCAGCTATGGCAGCGATCGCCGTTGGGTTAGTATTATTCTTTTGGCGACGAGGCTGGCTGGAAAATTCTTCGACAATTAAGCATGATTAAATATTTGGAATGGCTAATCAGTAAGAGGGAACAGGGAACTCTTAACAGGGAACAGGGAAATCCCCTTGACGCATTCATCTGGGGTATGATCGCGGACGTATTTTTTAAGAGCGCCTACTCGATGGAAAAAAATAATTTATTTCTTTCATAAATAAATTATGGTGCAAGTACCCTTGATCTTCGGGGCTAATTTCTTTTCTGTTCCCTGTTAAGAGTTCCCTGTTCCCGCCCCGAAGGGGCTTGGTCAAATATTTAAAATCAGCACAGGAGGTTTATATTCTGAGTTATGAGAAGCAGTGACAATAATTTAATTATGTTGACGCTTTATATAATCGGCGTCACTTATGTCTTTAATCAAATGGTGGAATCCATTGACGACCAAGTTAAGCTGGAATTCAATAAAGGGTCCGTTGCGGAACAACTTGGAGCACAAAATCTCCAAGACAAGATTGCGATTAGTTTTTCACTTAAACCTTCATATTCAATTGAAGATCCAAAAGAGTTATCAATGAGTGTTGAAAACAAATCCCAAGATCTGGCGATATACGTTGACTGGGACAATAGCGCTATTGAGGAATTTGACGGGACTTCGCGGCGAGTCATTCGCAAATCACCAGACTTAATACGCGACTTAGGTGTACCCCAAATTACTAGTCTGATTGTTCCTGGTAAAACACTTAGAGAAGCAGTCACATCTGAAAATGTATTAGAGCGTGACAAGGAATCTGGAACATACTCAGCAAAAAAGCCAGTTGCCAATATCCTGGCATGGAAAACAAGCCCCGTCAGGGCGCTAAGAATACAGTACAACGAATTTAATGACAGAAAACGCACTTTTGAATTTTCGCTCTTATTGGTACTGCGGCTAGCTGAAACAAACCTAGGTATAGCTCCAGGTAGAGATACTCCTCCCCTATGCATTATCAAGTGTCCTTTCACCGTCAAAAAACTACCTTGGACGTATGCTTTACCTTGGAACAAGAGAAGGTAGAGCAGATGTTAACACGCTTTGGTCATCCAAGACTACACTAAATATTAGGAGAGAGTAGGCGCAGGCGGTTGCAGATCAGTCTCATTGAGGCTGGTTTGAGGAAAGTCCGGGCTCCCGAAAGACCAAACTTGCTGGGTAACGCCCAGTGCGAGCGATCGTGAGGATAGTGCCACAGAAAGATACCGCCTTCTAAATTATGAATGATGAATTATGAATGA
>CAZZYE010001221.1:0-2555 GCA_964658145.1 uncultured Stigonema sp. | reverse complement strand
ACAATCTAAAATCGCCGTGACTCAACCAGAATCTCTAGAGCATCTGCTACAAGCCGTAGCTCAAGGTGAAATTTCTCCAGAAGCAGCCCTTGACAAAGTTAAACACTTAACATACAAACCTGTGGGGGAGTTTGCCAAAATTGATCACGATCGCGCCTTGAGAACTGGTTTCCCAGAGGTGATCTGGGGACTAGGCAAAACGGACGATCAGATTGCTCAAATTATAGAAGTGATGCGGCAGCACAACCCAGTAGTAATGGCAACCCGTATAGAACCAGATGTTTACGCGGTGCTGCAAGCCAAGGTGACAGGTTTGCGCTATTACGAAAAAGCGCGAATTTGTGCGATCGTGGGAACGACAATCGAACCACAGTATCCCGGCACCATCAGCATTATTTCTGCTGGCACTGCTGATTTACCCATAGCTGAGGAAGCTGCTGTCACAGCAGAACTTTCTGGTTTTCGCGTACAACGGCTTTGGGATGTCGGGGTTGCAGGAATTCACCGCTTGCTGAATAACCGCCATGTGATCGAATCAGCATCGGTGTTGATTGTTGTGGCGGGAATGGAAGGCGCTTTACCTAGTGTGGTGGCTGGTTTGGCGGATTGTCCCGTGATTGCCGTTCCTACCAGTATTGGTTATGGCGCAAGTTTTGGGGGGTTAGCACCTCTGTTGACAATGCTTAACTCTTGTGCACCTGGTATCGGCGTGGTGAATATTGACAATGGCTTTGGCGCAGCAGTTTTGGCTGGGCAAATTTTACGAACCGCTCACAAACTAAAGCATGAAGGATGAAATCATTCCCAGAAACAGGGTTTCTGGGCTGGTGCTGATCGTAAGGGCGTATTTATTTTTGAACATAAAAAAGAGCAACATTATTCAAGCAAGCGAATTTTATTCGTCGGGTCTTCACTTAATCTTTTAGTTGACTTTTAGCCGTTGTTTTGCATCTTCACAAAGAGCGCTATTACTTGCTATGCTATAGCAATCCTAAATTCATTCGTGAATATTACATGATGTTGTAGGGTGGGCAATGCCCACCAATCTGGGTAATGGTGGGCATTGCCCACCCTACGAAAAATTTCACAAATTAGATAGGACTGCTATACGCTAAGTTCCTTTTATAAAAAAACAATGATTCAAGTAAATTTACGTAACCAGCAATTTATTCTTTTCAATTTATCTTTAGTAACAAGTATTTTGTTACTCTGGCTAAGAGGGTCATTTTTACCTCATTCTGCACAATATACATTCTTATCTAGCCTACTTTCCCTGAAAGGGAATTATAACATATTCAGTAATAAAGGCATTTATTTTTTATTGTTAGGTACATTTTTTCTGATTTTATCGCTTTTATCTGTTCAGTATTTTTTAAAAGGATTTAAGCGCCATAAATACAAAGCACTTTTGCCTTTGCTGATCAATATATTTACTATCATAGTTTTAGTTGTTATGCATAATCTTGTAATTCTACAAGATTATTATTCTCATTTAGGAGAACGTGAAGCAATAGTTACAATGGTCAAATCAGGTACATTAAAAATAGATGAGTCACAACGGATAATATGGTTAGATCGTCTTAGTAAAGTTATTCATAAAATTTATAAGGTTCAATTACCATCTCAGTATAGTCATCTTTCTAAAGGTGGCGATAAAGGTGGAGAAATTAACATCATCACTAATAAAAACAATCAGACTAAAATGATCATGTTTTTCCCCAGTATTGGTGAGTTTAATTATACAGCTTGGGTTTATAAAATAAATACTAGTACGCCCATTGAAAACTATCTTTTTGGAGCCGGAAATTTAAAATCTTATGCACGACTTTTAGAGGCTAAAGAAATTAATGATAATTGGTCTTGGGTAGATGTAATTGAAAATTGAGAGGGAAGAGACGTTCCGGCGGAACGTCTGTACGGGAGTAGGGAAAGAGTATTTTTATGCTTGGTGGCGAAATTTTTTTCCCAAAGCGACTGCCTCTCAATACCGTTCGGTTAAGTGTAGAGACGTTGCATTGCAACGTCTCTACATGGGTTGTAAATGAGGAAATCATCTTATCCGAACCGTATTGGACTGCCTCCTACTTTCCTCGGCGGCAGCAGCGCACAAAAGATGCATTCCCACGGTCTGCGTGGGAACGAGAAAACGAGAAACGATGCAAATGCCGTGCGTAGTAGCTTGTATACTGGACATTACTAGCAAGTAGGGGTTATGACAGTGAAGTCATCCTGCTTTGTGGAATCAATAGTCCATAGTTTAAAGTCTAGAGTCTATTGACTATTCCCTACTGCGCGTTATTACAAAATATGAACTTATTTAGCGATTCAATATTTCAGTTAATTGGTCAATTGCCTGTAAATTGGACACTGATAGCTCAACACATAAGTGATCCCAACGTTCTGGGTCAGATACAAAATGCCTTTAACCACTTTGTCCAGACAGGTCAAGTGTGGGCAATGTTGATCGGATTGTGCATTGGCTATATGATTCGGAATCTAACAAGCTACGGTTAAAAACTAGGGGAGTAGGGAGTAGGGAGTGGGGAGTGGGGGGG
>CAZZYE010001220.1:1176-2558 GCA_964658145.1 uncultured Stigonema sp. | reverse complement strand
TTGATAGTTGATAGTTGATAGTTGTTGGTTGTTAGCTTGGTAGGGTGCATTAGCCCTTGAGTACGGCATCGATAAAAGTTTCTAGAATCAATACGGTTCGTAAGTAGTCGGACAAAATTAATTACACAATGTCCGCCGCGAACTTGCTTAAGAGTGCCTCACGGGCGGCGCACCACCTGTGATGAATGGAACAAACACCACCACTCCCCCTTTTCCCCCCACTCCCCACTCCCCATATTTCTTGAGAGTGCAAGAGGACTTCAGTCCTCACTACAAACTTACTTTCGGACAACTACCGGACATGATATTATTCGGTCATTTCGCTATCTGCAAGTCAAATAAACATTATAGGAGATTAGAATATGAAATTTTATTGTGGACTTGCACCAGCATTGATTGGAGTATCAATTGTGCTTGTGCAGACGCAAGTTGCTGTGGCACTATCCAAAGCTGAAGTCAGTAAGATTGCCCAAGAAATCACAGTACTAATTAACTCTAAAACAAAGTACGGTTCAGGGATAATTATCAAGAGGGAAGGTAATACTTACACTGTCCTTACTGCCTATCATGTAGTAGAAACACCAGATACATATGAAATTAAAACAAATGATGAAAAGCGGTATACGGTCAACTACAACCAGACTGTGAAACAACTGCCAGGAGTAGATTTAGCCATAGTGCAATTTACCAGCAGTCAAAACTACACTGTAGCTAAGATCGGCAACTCAGACGAAAGCACATTAATTACAACGGCTTATGTAGCTGGGTTTCTTGCACCGACACCAGCAATTAATAACTCGGTTTTCAATTTTGTTTCAGGGGAGATTACTGCCAATGGTTCGCAGCGAGATGGCTATGCCTTGATCTATGACAATGATACCCAACAGGGGATGAGCGGTGGTCCAGTGATCAATGAAAAAGGTGAACTGGTAGGAGTTCATGGTCGAACAAACAAAGATCGCAACAATTTCAAAACTGGCTTGAGTTTGGGCATTCCCATCAATACCTTCAAGAGACTGTCAGCAAAAGTTGAGGTAGATGTGGGAGTCCGTCCGACTAACACTGCTGTAGCGACAGCACCAAAAGCTGACGACTTCTATATTAAGGGTGTGGATAAGTATGAGAAAAAAGACTTTCCTGGTGCGATCACTGCTTTGAACGAAGCAATTCGCCTCAACCCCAATTATACTGCTGCCTACAATAGTCGGGGTCTTGCCCGCTATGATTTGGGAGATAAAAAGGGGGCAATGGAGGATTTCAACCAAGCCCTGCGGATTAATCCCAACTATGATAGTGCCTACAATAACCGGGGTATTGCCCGCGATGGTTTGGGAGATAAAAAGGGGGCAATGGAGGATTTCAACCAAGCCCTGCGGATTAAT
>CAZZYE010001220.1:0-1076 GCA_964658145.1 uncultured Stigonema sp. | reverse complement strand
CCCAACAATGATAAAGCCTACTATAACCGGGGTATTGTCCGCTATGGTTTGGGAGATAAGAAGGGGGCGATCGAGGACTTACAGAAAGCAGCTGACCTCTTTCAACAACAAAAAAACACAGAGGGATACCAAAAAGCAATAGATTTCATCAACAAGCTTAAAAGCAAGTAATTTCGAGGCTACTGCTTGTTCAAGTCGCTATCTCTCTACTCGTAATTCGTAGTTACCCCATGCATAAATGCTCTTGCTTGAATAAAAAGTTGCTGTGCATTTTTTTCTTTGACATCGGCAAGTGCATGTACCCTCAATTAATTAATTACGAATTACGAATTATAAGGAGGAACAATGAACCATCGCTACAGCATGGTAATTCAATGGTCGGATGAGGATAATTGTTACTTGGTACACTTACCTGAATTTCCTTGGCAGCAATTCCATACTTATGGTAAAACTTACCAAGAAGCTGCAAAACACGGACAGGAAGTGATTGAGTCTCTGATTGAATGGTATCAAGAGCAGGGGAAGCCTCTGCCAATCATTTCTGGAGATGTCTAATGATGAAACTTTAATAGGGTGTGTTAGACGAGAGTACGGCACTGATAAAAGGGCGTTGCTGAATTGAGGTATGAATCCGCATGTAGAGACGTAGCAGTGCTACGTCTCTACAATGATTTTGGTCCGCACGTAAAATCATTTTCATACATGAAATCAGCAACGCCGACAAAAGTATCTAGAATAGTGCGTTACGTTCTTAACGCACCCAAAGAAAGTAACAGGTTATTATATCCACAATTCCTAGTATTATTCAGGAATTAATTGTAAATTATATGTATTCATAAATTAGATATTTAGCGTTGGGATGTAACTTATGAGACAGCCAATATTTGGTCAAATGTTAATAAAGGTTACGAGAATCTTCGCCATAGCTTCGCTTACCGCTACCACAACTGCAACCATCACTCAGCCCAGCTATGCTGTCAGCGCAACTTTTTACTGCGGTCAAAATCAGGACGGTGTACCCGTAACCTTTGCTCGCACTCAAGACGGGAAGAACGTGCCAATGATTCGCTGGCTTG
>CAZZYE010001219.1:0-2559 GCA_964658145.1 uncultured Stigonema sp. | reverse complement strand
CCTATACAGCCTATACAGCCTGTACCCCCTGCACCACGTGCAGAGCCGAGTTCGGCTGTAGATCCCTTTGAACGGTGGAGCCAGTTGGCTTCCTTGGGGCAAACTCGCGGGTTAACCACGCGAGAAACAGCATCGAATAGCGAAGGACAATCAACTACACAGAGGAGTGCTTATAATGCAAGCCCTGCCCCTACTATTCGGCAACAACAAAGTACACAGCAAGACATTCCAACAATTTCCATCGGTTACACCCCAGTTAGTGACAATCTAACTGTTAGCAAAACCACCGGAATGACAAATGGATAAATTGGAATTATCACGCGTTCCTCGGTTAATCAAAACAGTAGAAGTGGTCAAACATCGCCTGTTTTAGAAGTGGCAATTGGAACTTCTGTTAACGCACGAGTCGTTGTACCTATGCTCTGGGATGAAAGCGGTAAAAGCCCTACAAATGGAAGGTTTGCTATTCAGTTGACTAAAGATATGCGGGCAACTGATGGTAGTGTAGCTCTACCAACTGGCACTATCTTAGTGACCCAGGTAGAGTCTGTAAACCAGGGTAATAAATTGGTGAACATGAGTGTTGTGGCACTGGTTTACTCTGATTCACAAGGGCGTATCCGGCAAGAAGCAATACCTCCTGGCAACCTGTTAATTCGCGGTAAACATAATCAACCGTTAA
This sequence comes from uncultured Stigonema sp., assembly GCA_964658145.1. Lineage (GTDB taxonomy): Bacteria > Cyanobacteriota > Cyanobacteriia > Cyanobacteriales > Nostocaceae > Stigonema. The sequence continues at coordinate 1,877 of CAZZYE010001219.1, read as the reverse complement.
TTGCTCAAGGACTATATGATAAAGGACCTGAAATTGCCAGACAAGATTTGCTAGTCGGAGTCCTCAGTAGTTTGGGAAAAGTTGGAGAAATTATCAATCAACCTCGTACTCAATCATCCAGTTCGTCATCCTCTTTTGGCTTTAGCCAATCCACAGTTACTACTACAAGTAACTCCAATGTCCTGGCAGCAGCTATGTCAGGGTTTTTTAAAGTGACAGGCGATCGCCTAGCGCAACGCTCAAACCAAGCAGTACAGCAAATGCTTCAAACACCGAATGTAGCAGTTGTGCCAGAAGGGACTAAGGTTTCTGTTTTTGTCAATGGCTTTCTAAGTGTGCGCCGATAGTCATAACGGGAGTCAAAATAATTCTGAACGCGATAATGACGCTCGTTCCTCGCTAACGCTTCGCTAACGTAATTCGTAATTATTAGCATAAATACGGAGGCAAGTAATAAGGATGCTCCGCATTTTTTACGAGTTCATAATTAAAATTAAGCGTTTGTACCCTCAATTACGAATTACGAATTAGTAATTATTCGGTCACCTGAAGGGAAGACAAATGAAAAAATTAAAAGCTATCTTACTTGCGTGCGCTTTTTCTTCGTTAACAACAACTGCTACAGTACTTTCCCCCTTACGGACACTGGCACAGACACCAGCTTTACGCGTCATTGGGCGAGAGGCAGCAGTGGCAAATACCACAAACGTACAAGTCTGGCCTGGTCGTTTCACCGCTATTGATTTTTCCCAAACCAACGAAATCATCACTTATATTCTGATAGCCGATCCTTCACGGACTGTTTACAATACTGACGCTGAATTAAGCAGCAATCAGGCAAAAATTGTGTTTTTGAAGGTGATTAAGCCGTTGCACTTTCCAGGCGCAACTTCAACATTCATCACTAATTTGTCTATCAAGACCCGCACCCCTGATGGACAACAACACCTATACACTTTCAATGTTATTCCTGGCTCTGGCACACCTATCTACAGTGGTATTTCTATATCCCCGATAACTCGCGGAGTCGAACAAACGTGGCTGACAGGAAGTAACCGAGTTGCAACACTCAACGACATTGAAAGGGGTTTACAAATTGCGATCGCTTTAGGCTATACCGCTACCAACGACCCAGTTGTCTTTAAAGTGCGTGAATTTCTGGCATTGGCACGGAACACAACGCCAATTCCCAAAGCTGCCGAGAGTGTTAATTTACCCTTATCCGTGGTTTCAAGTTTAGGACAATTGGGACTGCAAAAACCTAGTCGTTTCGAGTTTAGGACAACTGGGACTAGAAAAATTTAGACTTAGAGCAAACTTGCTGGTACCACCTAGGAGAGCGAAAAATTTTGGGTTGTCGCGCAATTTTGGTGATGCACAGCCCTGCATGGATCGCGCTGCTTTCAAATCCTGTACCAAAATTTGGTACAGGATTTGGTACAGGGTAAAGGTTTATTGCAACTAATTATCATAATTGTTGATAAAATCAGCGCTTGTTGACAATGTAGAAGCTGATTTTTCCTGTGACGCCTTCCATTCCGCAATGCATTTTCTCCGATCGGAGTCACTTTTTTGGTACAAAAGTGTACCAATTAGCGGAGAATTTTTTCAGCTTCAGATTTCAGATTATGGTAGCGCAAGTTTCAAAAAATTTTTCTCGGCTCAGACGAAGAGCGAAAGTCTGGTACAGTGGACTAGAGAAATGGTACGGTGTTGAACCCAACTCGGTACACCGTACCATTACCTTGGTACTATTGAATATTTTTATCAATTGACCCATACCATTTTTCGTACCATTTGGTTGGGGCGGAGGGGCGTTTATCATCTGTGATAGGTTAAAGTTTTATGCATTTTGTCAATACCTCTAAGGAATGAGA
>CAZZYE010001218.1:0-2560 GCA_964658145.1 uncultured Stigonema sp. | reverse complement strand
TAATCCGGTTCATGATTTCTATCGCAACCCGAATGCAGATTTTTTAATTATGTACTTCCCTTATGGAGAACATTTGATCGTTTCTGGGTGGTGGCGGGGAGCGATCCTGTCTTTACATTACGATCGCCTTAAGTTACATTGGCAAACTGAGGATGGTGATGAGATTACAAGACCAGTGCCAGATGGCGATCATTTTGAACATATCGCTGCTGAACTTCACCCGATTTTACAAAAGTATTTTAAGCGCTAAAACCGTAAGAATTATGTGAGCTTGGTTTAATTTACATCACCCATATCAAAAATTATCCAGCCTAATTTCTCGTAAAATATCTGATGGTTTCCAACCGCCATAACTTGTGCTTGCAAACTGCAAGGGAGCTGATTGAATGGGGTCTACTAGTTCTGGTTGTTGTAATTCCTCTGTTAAGCTAATTTCTTCAGTTTGGGTTATTTCTGCTTGGGGTTCCTCAAGAGAAGGCTGAATTTGAACTTTTGGGATGGGTTTTGAGATGCTGATGATAGTTTCCTTCACGGGTGGTGTTTCTCCTGTTTCTTTGACTAGTTGATGATTGTCAGAACATATTCAGACACAGAATTTCCATCATACGCTTTTTTGGCTTATTGGGTCTTGTTCAATTGCTCTTACCTTGCGTGACCTGGGGTGGAAAATCCGGAATATGACGGAGAAATGATGTAGGTTCGCGCCACTTTAAGTGCGCGTAAAGGATGCAATTGCACCTCCTTCTCCTCGTTTCAAAGGATCGCAGGGTGCTTTTTATCGGAGCGTGGGTTCCAATTGGGTAGCAAGTTGGTACAAACACCGCTCCAGTTTCAAGAGCAACAAAGCCCCGATATACCCCTGCTCCATACAGTCCACCAAGATTTTCTTCAATCCAACGAGCAGTCTGGGGATAGCCCAAGTCAATGCAAGAATGTAAGGTTGCTACCCAACTTACTAGTACAGTTGGTAAGGCAGTATGAACGGCGTAGAGTCCGATCCATACATTAAGTGGTATTGAAATAGGACTTTTCGCTACTGCCAACTTATTTTCAGCGTGTTCAGGCTGCACAATCCGATTTTCCATCACGTTGCCATAATTTTTTCCGCTCGCGAACCCCTAGCCTTCAGGGCGTGCTCGCCACGGCGCTGCTGTGGTCAAGTAGCTCTTCCCCACTCCCCCTGTCGCCATGCAGCCAGTTGGCCGTATCAGCCATTCGGATAAACCCCTCGTTGCCGTTAAAGAACTTCACCCCCACTATGACGAGCGTCTGGGCACGCATGTTATTTTGCGCACAGTGCTCCTGCGCCAGAAGGAGAAATGGATTGACGTTTTTCAGATCCATCGAGTAGAGGGGGTTGTCTAACAATTCATTTTTTAGATAAGTAGGTGGGTGGAAATAAACCCTTTTGGGTTTATTGCTGCTAAGAGCGCTCTTTGCACAACTACGAGCCAATTACAGAGGTTTTACATTTCGTTACATAGTTGTAAATTTTCCCGCCCACCTACTTATTCGTTTTCATCAGCAACATTGTTTAATGTTTGCGACGAGGGTTAAGTGCATAAGTTGATTTCACTAATCCCTACTTAGAATGCAGCTATGAGGACTTATGTTCTCTGGTTTCAAATCCGGAATGTTAACTTTTTGATTTGTAGATAAGAATATAACCAACCCTGAAAAACTTAAGTAAATACATATTTGTTTATATATAAGTTTTTAGGTGGAACCCTGATGTTCAAGTCAAGTTAACTTTTTCTAGTCAAAAATTAAGTCTATCAATTCCAAGAAATCCATGAAAAAGAAATTTTTACTGTCTGTGGGTACAGTTATTATTGGCAGTTCTACTATTTTTAGTTTTTGTAGTCAAGCTTCTGCTTTCGACGTAAAAGCAGGACCTATCTGGAACAATGATGACGCAAAAGTTAAATGCCCTGTGGCTGCTCAATCTCATAATGCTCAATGGAATGGGCAGTGGAGAACAACTGTACCCGGAAAAGAGTCCGTTTGTGGTGTATCTAAAGTTTTCAAGGTAAAAGCAGGGCCCATCTGGAACAATGATGATGCAAAAGTTAAATGCCCTGTGGCTGCTCAATCTCATAATGCTCGATGGGATGGGCAATGGACAACAACCGTACCCGGAAGAGAGTCCGTTTGTGAGGCTGTGCAAGATTAAGTATTGAACTGAGATCCTGATCCCGTTGGCGAAATATTTCTTAACACTGGAAATCAGAGATGCAATTGTAGGAATCCTCCAACAAAAGTTTCCAAAAACAACTCTTTTAATGAATTCGTCAACGGCATCTTGGCAGATGTATACCAACAATCAGCCCTAGATTTTAAGTATCCAGGGCATTTTTATCGCCTAATGGCATCAAAGGTAACTTGTCTCTGATAAGAGCTAACAACCTTTAAATTTTAAAATTTATCAACGCCCAAAGGCATCACAGGTATACTAATAGTAGCATGGTAGGGGTGCGATCGCCTCTTTGTAAAGAAATGTAAACGACTGTGCCAGTTGTAGCCTGAGTGTTACAGAAGCGAGAGGTTGAAATTTCGTTTT
>CAZZYE010001217.1:0-2560 GCA_964658145.1 uncultured Stigonema sp. | reverse complement strand
TGGCTCCCCTTGTCCCTGTTGTTCATAAATCAAATAGGACTGCTATATTCAAGCGGCAGCAAAACTAACCTCTCCCTCAAAAACAACTGTGACAACCCCTTGGCTCATCCACCCCAAACCTAATCCCAAAAAATATCTGCGCTTATTCTGCTTTCCTTACGCGGGTGCTGGTAGCTCTATTTTTCGGACTTGGTCTGCCCAATTACCACCAGAAATCGAAGTCTGTTCCGTGCAACTTCCTGGACGGGAAAGCCGACTGAAAGAACCCCTCTTCAGCGACCTTGTACCTCTGATTCACGCTTTGACACCAGCCCTCCTGCCTCATCTAGACCTTCCCTTTGTCTTCTTCGGTCACAGTTTGGGAGCGCTGATCAGCTTTGAAGTAGCTCGTCAGCTTCGTCGATTACAACACTCAGTTCCATTGCACTTATTTATTTCTGGTCGTCGATCTCCCCAACTTCCTGCTCTAGAGCCACCAATTCATCAACTTCCTGACGCTGAATTCGTGGAGGAATTGCATCGCTACAATGGTACACCAAGCAATGTGTTGCAAAATGTTGAATTAATGAATCTGTTCCTGCCCATACTGCGGGCAGATATTGCCATTAATGAAATGTATGTATACCATCCTGAAACTCCATTGGATTGTTCTATATCTGTCTATGGAGGATTACAAGATGGGAAAGTCAATCGTGACTCCCTTGCTGCTTGGCGCGCTCAGACCTCTGGCAGCTTCACCCTACGCATGTTTCCTGGAGATCACTTTTTTATCAAAAGCCAACAAGAGGCACTCCTACAGGCTATCTCTCAGGAGCTAGCGCAGATTATTGCACAAAATGTACCTCATCCCTGACCGTAAACAACTTCAAAAATTTGTTGAACACTTAAGGTAAGCTCTGGAAATTTTGGTGACTGGATGCGGTCATCGCCTCTAAACTGGGTAATATCAAGTTCGTTTAGTTACTCAACAAAAGTTCGCCGACTCATGAAAAAAGAATACTTCGGTTTCCTCTTTACTGAGATTGTCTCTTAACAAGGAAGTTAAGTAGGTAGGCGCTGTTTTGCGTGGCGGCGATCGCTCTGGATGGAAGTAGCAGTAGAAGCTAAGCACAAAGGCAAGCATCTCTGGATTGCATTCGAGAACCAAAGTCTTCAGACTAAAGTTGTTGGCATTTAGCAGCATGGCAGATTTAACAGATGTATCGCAGATAATTGAAAACATTGGCGACAAGCCACTGATTCCGTCATCAGTAAACTTACAGTCACAAGAAGACGCAGATCTTGAGCGAAAGCTGCGAGAACTCAAGTCTAAACAGGAACTCAGGAAAGATTGGATTTTATTTATTTTGAGGGATGTAGTAGTATTTTCTGCCACCCTCTTGTTCATTTTTGCTGTTGCTGGCTATTCTCTATTCACCTTGAGCAGAGGTAGCTCATCTAGAGAGGAAAAGAAGTTTGCTACCTCAGTTCTCACCATAATAGTAACAGGATTAGTCATCTTTATTACTAGTACTACGGCAAATTCTAAGTAAGTAACTACACAAAATTAATTACAGTCCTTGCGAGCGAAGCGAAGCAATCCCAGCCTCTAATTGCCATTTGTTCCAGGTGGTAAAGCATCTGGCGAGTGGGATTGCTGTCTATAAACACGCAGGGAATCTTGTAACCTTGATTGACTGCTGGATGTGCGTTCTTCTGAGGGCTGACTGTGTACGAATTCCCTCAAAGAACTCCCACTGTCAGATGTTGCTTCGTTTCTTCGCCGCCTTGTTGGTGCTTCCGACTCTTTTGGTGTATCGGTTGTCGCATTCTGACGCCGACTCTGATGTGGAGATTCCCGCGCATTTTGTTGACTACTGGATGTTGCCGATGATGAGTCTCGTGGTGTATCATTTACCACACTTTGACGACGCAACCGCCGACCGACTGTAGATTCTGCCGATCTTGTCGCAGCTTGATCAGATGAAGATGCAGACTCTCGCAGTCGCCTATTTGTGGGATCTGGGGGAACGTCGGTAACAGTTCCTGAGGTTAAGCGTCGCCTGCGTGTAGGATCTGACTCAGTTGAACTTGAGTTGTTAGCCGTTGTGTTTTGGTTTCTCTGTTCTGCTTGTTTTTGTCTTTTACGTTCTTCGCGATCGCGGTGACGACGTGAACCTTCAAGGGCATAGTCAGCTGCGATCGCCACTCCAACTCTACCACCAGCAGCAGGTTTTAATTTCCAATCTCGTGCTTGTCTAAGGGTTTCTTCATCCAACTCCCTGTGCCCGCTGGAGTGAGCAATACGCACATTGGTGACATGACCTTTTTCATCAGTATCGACAGCTACCTCCACTCTGCCTTCAATTCCTCGCCGTCTTGCTTCTTCTGGATACTTGCTCCTACACTCGCTGCAAGCTGCACGACCATTACCATCTCCTAAAGAATCACCCTTGCCATTACCATGGACGGATGATGGTTCTATTCTTGCAGGTCCTGGCGCTGTACCTACTGTCTCACCGTTTCCAGACCTATTTCCAGTACCAGAACCACTTCTACTGCCTGTACCACTACCTGTACC
>CAZZYE010001216.1:0-2560 GCA_964658145.1 uncultured Stigonema sp. | reverse complement strand
AGGAATTGCCGCAGTTCACTGATTGTGGGTGTACAGTGCTGATGTGCTACCACATAGGCGACTAAGCGTTTATCACCAGGGGTATCTTCGCGGGGTATGACACAAGATGCTTGCACATCACCATATTGACTCAGTACTGCTTCCACCTCGCCCAACTCAATGCGGAAACCGCGTATTTTTACCTGATTGTCAATACGTCCCAAGTATTCTATGTTGCCATCTGGTAAGTAACGTGCTAAATCCCCAGTTTTATAAAGGCGTTCGGAATTAGAAGATTGGTCTTTTCTGCTCCCTTGCTCAATAGCTCCCCTTCTCAAGAGATCCTCTGCTCCTCTGCTTTGAACGAAGGGATTAGGGATGAATTTTTCTTGTGTTAACTCAGGTCGGTTGAAGTAGCCTCGCGCCAAAGGAACACCACCAATGTATAATTCTCCTGGCACACCAACGGGTACAGGCTGTAGATATTTATCTAAGATGTATATCTGTGTGTTAGCAATGGGACGACCAATGGGAGGCAGTAGCGGCCATGTCTCCACTGAATTAGTCAGAGTAAAAGTGGTGACTACATGGCTTTCTGATGGCCCATAATGATTGTGCAGAGTACAATCATCACTTAGTTTGCTTAACCACTGAGAAATGGCGTTTGTAATTTGCAACTGTTCCCCTGCCGTGATGATTTCCCGCAGATGACTCGTAAATAATTCACGAACAACAGCTACTTCAGCTAGTTGCTGTAAGCCAACAAAGGGAATAAACAGTCTCTCAATCGCTTTGTCTTCCATCAAAGCTAACAAAGCCACTGGATCTCGGCGTAATTCCTCTGTAATCAAGACCAATGTACCTCCAGAATGCCAAGTTGAGAACATTTCTTGGAAGGAGACATCAAAACTGATGGGAGCAAATTGCAGCGTTTTTGCTCCACGAGAAACTTTCTGATTTTCCACTTGCCACAGGATCAGATTGCCAAGGGCAAGCTGATTCATGGCTACACCTTTAGGTTGACCTGTAGAACCAGAGGTATAAATTATATAAGCTAAGTTATTCGCTTGCACATATGTGGTGGGATTGTCCTGACTGGACTGGGAAATCAGTTGAGCGTCAGTATCCAAACAGATAAGGTTTGCTTGATGCTGAGGCAGTCTATCAAGAAGTGACTGCTGGGTTAGCATCACTTGAACTTGAGCATCTTCAAGCACAAAACTCAGGCGTTCAGTAGGATACTCTGGATCAAGTGGCACATAAGCTCCACCTGCCTTAAGAATCCCCAATACTCCCACGACCATCTCTAAGGAACGCTCTACACACAGACCGACTAACACATCGCCTTTCACACCCAAAGACTTCAGGTAGTGCGCCAACTGGTTAGCGCGACAGTTTAATTCATAGTAAGTCAGTTGTTGATTTTCAAACTCCACAGCTACAGCACAGGGTGTACGTTCCACCTGCTCCTCAAACCACTGATGGATAGATTTATCACGGGGATAATCTACTTGAGTGTTGTTCCATTCTACTAACAACTGCTGTTGCTCAACTTGTGTCAGCAGGGGCAATTGTGCTAGGTGCTGCTGTGGGTTGGCAATAATACCTTCAAGCAAGGTCACAAAATGCCCAGCCATCCGCTCTATAGTGCTAGCATCAAACAGGTCAGTGTTGTATTGCCACACACCTACCAGCTCAGTGGGAGTGTTTTTAATGAATAAAGTCAAATCAAACTTGGCAGTTGTCCTTTCTGTCGCTAATGGACTGACAGTTAACCCAGTAAGCTCTACTTCAGATCTGGGCGCATTTTCGAGGACAAACATTACCTGAAACAGTGGTGTATGGCTGAGGTCGCGTTGTGGCTGCAATGCTTTTACTAACTCCTCAAAGGGGAGGTCTGGATGAACGTAAGCTTGCAGTGTCAGTTGCCGCACTCGGTTCAGCAACTGTTGAAAACTGGGGTTGCCTGACAAATCGGTACGTAGTACTAAAGTGTTGACAAAAAAGCCAATTAACCCTTCAAGTTCCAAGCGATCGCGTTTAGCAATGGGCGTGCCTACTATAATATCTTCGGAGCCTGTATAGCGATAAAGCAAGGTAGCAAATGCTGCGAACAGCGTCATGAATAGGGTGGCTCCCTCTTGCCTAGTGAAATTGGCAACTGCTTCACTCAGTTCAACTGAAAATTCGACATTTTGGAGTGCGCCCCGGAAAGTTTGAATGGCTGGTCTTGGTCTGTCTGTGGGTAATTCCAGTAAGGTAGGAGCGTTTTTTAGTAGTTGCTTCCAGTAGTTAAGTTGCGTTTGGAGTACTTCTGTTTGCAAGCACTGCCGTTGCCAAATAGCAAAGTCGGCATATTGAATTGGTAGCTCAGGTAGCTCTGGGGACAAGTTATTGCAGAGGGCTGAGTAAATGGTTGCTAACTCCCGTATCAATACGCCCATTGACCAACCATCGAAGACAATGTGGTGTATTGTTAATAGCAAGACGTGTTCTACCTCTGTGAGTTTAACCACAGAAACTCGGATTAAAGGAGAGCTAGCAAGGTCAAAGGGTCGATTAGCTTCTGCCGTGGCTAATT
>CAZZYE010001215.1:0-2562 GCA_964658145.1 uncultured Stigonema sp. | reverse complement strand
TATTATCCATGTTTTGATGTTATCTGGGTTTGTACGGAGAGGTGCAAGATATGAGATTAGCAATTAGCACTTATCTGTTACTTAACACCAACTCATCTTTATGATTGATTTTAATTGGGTGATTTTAGTGGCTGGAGGTTTAATATCTGGTGTAATATCCGGGCTTTTAGGAATTGGTGGCGGTATTGTCACAATTCCTCTGATGGTTACACTGGGTTACACGCCTGTGGAGGCGATCGCTACTAGTAGTCTTTTCATTGTCATTACTGCAATTTCTGGAAGTGTGCAGAATTGGTTGCTGGGCTACTTTAACTTTAAAAAAGTAGTTTATTTAGGAATTCCAGCTTTTTTAACTACTGCAATTGGAGTATATTTTTCCAACCAAATTCCACCATACATCATACTCTTCACCTTTGGCATCATACTACTAGTTAACATTTATTTAATAGAGCTACGTATGTATCTTGCCTCTGTTGAAATAGAGAATACAGAACCAACACTTAACCCTTTACTTTCTAGAATTGGTACAGGGGGAGCAGCAGGAATTTTAGCTGGTTTATTTGGTTTAGGTGGCGGCACAGTCATGGTACCGCTGCAAATGTTACTACTAAAAGAAGAAATAAAAGTAGCAATTCAGACAAGTCTTGGTGTTATCGTGATCACTGCTTTAGCTGCATATACAGGACACAGTTTAAGGGGAAATATCCTGTTTGTTCCAGGTCTAGTTTTGGGATGCGGCGGTTTTTTAGGAGTTCAGATGAGTACTCGCACATTGCCAAAGTTGCCTGACTCTACCGTGAGTGTTATCCTTCGTATCTTCTTAGGAATATTGTCAATCTACATTTTTTGGCAAGCGTGGACAAACTATCAAATGATTAATGGTAATGGGTAATTGGTGAGGAAAGCTCACATATCTTTCGGTGGTGTAGGAGGGTTTGCGGTCAACACTAAACTAGCATTTTACGCCAATTCACGTTCATTGCTGCTGAATGGGAATCTTAATCACAAAGAAAGCACCTTGCCCTAAATCAGAGAGACAGTTAAGTTGTCCGCCATGTTTTTCGACTATAATCTGATAGCTGATCGATAGCCCAATTCCAGTGCCTTTGCCCACAGGTTTAGTGGTAAAAAAGGGGTCAAATAACTTTGAGCGCACTTGTTCATTCATTCCTGGACCATTATCGGCAATGGTTATAGCTACCCAACGATCATCAAGTAATTCGGTGCGAATATGAATTTGGGGACCCACTCCGTCTGACAAGGCATCGATCGCATTAGCAATAATATTCATAAAGACTTGGTTGAGTTTACCGGGGTAGCACTCGACTAAAGGTAGTTTTGCGTACTCTTTAATAACTTTGATTTCCGAATGTTCATGTGTAGCTTGCAAGCGGTGTTCAAGTATCATTAAGGTACTGTCAATTCCTTCGTGAATATTGACTTGCTTGAGTTCGGCTTCATCAAGACGAGAGAAGTTTCGCAATGATTTAACAATTTCCTGAATACGCTGTGTTCCTACTGTCATGGAATTGAGAAGTTTAGTCAGGTCTGACACCAGAAAATCTAAATCTATTACTTTTATTTCCTCTTGTATTTCTTGAGAAGGATTGGGATAATACTGTTGATAAAGTTGCACCAATTTCAGTAAATCTTTGATATATTCTTGGGCGTAAGTGAGATTACCTCCAATAAAGCTGACAGGGTTGTTAATTTCATGAGCGACACCAGCAACCATCTGACCTAAACTAGACATTTTCTCAGTTTGAATAAGTTGAGTTTGGGTATTTTGCAGTTCATTTAGTGTTTCTTTTAGGGCAGCTGTACGTTCTTCAACTCGGAGTTCTAGCTCTTCATTGGCTTGCGAGAGTGCTTCTTCTGCATATTTACGTTTTTGGATTTCTTTTGCTAACTCGTCTATTTTCTTGTTAAGCAGGACAAAATTGTTGATGCCTACAGCCCTATTTGCCAAGCGTAAGAGAATCAAAGCTGAAGATTCAGCAGAGCAGGGTTGAATGACTGCTCCTTGGCAACGACATACTAATGTTTGTCCATCGTTCTTGCCTAGAGTCAAAGAGCCAAGAACCATTGCTCTGCTACTTGCACAAGCTTTCAGGTACTTGATAATTTTTTCGGGAGCCTCAGTTGCGAGATCAAAAAGCGTTCTCCCCTGTAGTTCCTTACGGCGTAACCCCAGCATATCTACTACTGGTTTATTGCTGGCTAGGATCTGACCCTCACCGTTCACTAGAAGTAAAGGTTCTGGCAAAACTCTAGCAAGTTCAAGAAATTGTTCCGGAGTCATCAGGTTTTTGGTTTGATTTGACTATCAATGCAATTTTTTTAAATCCGCCCATCCTTGCTATTTTTGATATGCTAAGGCAGTTATTCAGCTTGAATCAAGTGAGCCTACAGGAATCTTAATCACAAAAAAAGCCCCTTGCGCTGGAGCAGAGATAAAGCTAAGTTGTCCGCCATGTTTTTCGACTATAATTTGATAGCTAATCGACAGCCCAATTCCAGTGCCTTTGCCCACAGGTTTAGTGGTAAAAAAGGGGTCAAATA
>CAZZYE010001214.1:0-2565 GCA_964658145.1 uncultured Stigonema sp. | reverse complement strand
TGCTGGTAAGCCTTCTTTCTATAAGGTTGATGCGGTACTGGTTCAGGTATTGGCAGTGGTACTGGCAGTGGTAGGGACGTAGCTACAGCACCAAGACCAAGAGGTGAGGTTTCGCAATTCGATTTTGTAGATTGCATTAAATGCGATATCAAGTATCCAGAAAGGGCTCAACGGCAGGGGATCGAAGGCAGACCGGGTATAACTTTTGATGTAGATAACAATGGAAATGCCATCAATATCCAGCTAACCAGTCCCAGTGGGCACACAGAACTCGATGAAGCGCTGGTGAGTCAAGCCAGAAAATTTAAATTAAATTCTGCTGCTGCTGGAAAACAAAATGTACAATTAGTAGCTAACTTTACTAAGCCTGGTTCGCAAAGCAATCGAGAAGCCCTGAAGCGTCAACAAGAAAGACAACAAGCACACAGACAAAGACAAGCAGAAGTGGAAAAGAAAAAACGTGAGGCGGCAACAGCTGCCAATGAATCCGAAGCAACTTCAGGACGCAGACGACCAAGAGCATTAACTCCACCCTTACCACAGCCAGTAAATACAAATCCGGGAGCAGAGCAAATTTCTCCTTCCAGTCCAAGTAGCTTAGAGCAATCTCCATCCGTCCTGACGAACAGCCCAAGCAGTTCTGCGCCATCTTCACGTCGTCTGCGGAGACTAGAGCAATCTCAACCATCTGAGGCTTCACCCTCAAATACTGGCAGCAGCGATGAGTAAACTATCGCCACCTTGCAGTGCTTTTAGAGAAGTGGGTTGAGGTGCGACAGGTCATTGACACACACAAAGTGGTGACACTTCGCACCACTACAAAGCTTGGCTTGGGTGAATGTGGTGCAATTATCCTTGCCGAGGAACTAGGCGCAACTAGGCTTTTGCTTGATTACTTAGCAGCACGAAAAGAAGCACAAAGGCGTGGCTTGCCTGTTAGTGGTACTGTGGGAATAGTGTTGATAGCTAAACAGCTTGGGCTGATACCTAATATAAAACAGGTGTTAGACGATCTGATCGCTAACGCTTTCTCATATTATTGCCTGTAGTAGTATATTTATACTACCTCAATCTCTCCATTAAACACTCAGCAATACGTTGTGCTGCATCAGGTTTACCCATCCGTCGCACACCATTTTCGGCAATTGAGCGTTCCGCACCACCTCCACTAAAATCAGTTTCTTCCTGATACCGGGGAATAAGTTAAGACAATAGCTAGGGTTTTTGAGTAGCAATAGCCAACTTTACGCCCTTAACTTGACGCACCCGATCCATCACCGCCACCACATGACCGTGACCTACTTTTTCATCAGCATTAATAATTACCAAAGCCTCTGAGTTAGAACCCACCAAAGTACGTACTTGCTCTGTCAAAGCATCAATAGTTGTTGGTTTCCGATTCAGACTCACCACTCCTTTATTATCTACCGTAACGGTGATTTTAGTAGTAACCTGCTGTTGTTTCGCCGTCGCTTCCTTCGGTAAATTCACTGGCAACCCTTCAGACTTAGTTAAAAACAGTGCTTACTTGTTAAAAAACGTCAACAGAGCAAACATCACATCAATCAACGGCACAACATTGATCTCAAGCGGGCGTTCCTGTTCATCTGGTAGCCGCATAGGACTTCTCTCCTCCTCGTTCGTAGCGACGGCGATAAAGTAACTCTAGTTGTCCGCCATACTCCTGAATCAATGCGATTTGCCGCATGTACAGTCCCCGGAAAGTATTGGCAAATAGGAGTGTAAAAATAGCCACTACTAATCCTGAAGCAGTAGCAGTCAAAGCTTCACTAATCCCACCCGTGACATTTGCTGTTTTCGTACCTCCCACATCACCAATATTCAGGGAGGCAAACGAGGCAATCAATCCTAACACCGTGCCAAGAAGACCCAACAGTGGCGCCAGACCAATAGACATCTCCAGAAATTAGATTTCAACTCAAGCAACACAAGGGTTTCAAAGTAATTTTCGGAGATGTCTAATGATTGTCTCCAAGATGTTTTGGAAGCGTTTGAGCAAAGGTATCTCGGCTTGCGCTTCACTTTCCAATGCCAAACGAAATTCCTCTGGAGTCGGTTCTTCCAATCCTAAAGCCGCAAGAAAAATGCGTGCCAAGGGCAAATCTGCATTTTGCTGCAGCTTATCTAAAGCACCAACGACATTATTGAGCCGATAGAGATTCAACACCTCTCGCACCACCCGGTTTTGGCGGCGATTGATTCTGACCCAAAAGAATAAGCGCTCAGTAATTAGCGCGATCGCCAAAACGGAAAAACCTAGCAGGGGCCACATGACCACGCCACCCGCCGCAAAAAGATGACTTATTCCCATGTACTGTCTCTAGGGCAATTTATAAATCAGAGTCCGTGTACCAGCTCCACTGCAATAGCCAAGCTAGCAGACTTCTCAACAAAAATTAAAACTAAACGCAAGTTATTCGTGACGGTGACAGGTGAGGCGAAATTACCAACTGTCGAGTTGTTTGATAGTCCAAACGAAGGTCTGATCTTCGGTGTGGCGAGTACTGCACCCGTTGTACAACAGGTGCAACCTCAAACACAACA
>CAZZYE010001213.1:0-2568 GCA_964658145.1 uncultured Stigonema sp. | reverse complement strand
GAATTACGAATTACGAATTAGTAATTATTTGGTCATGGTAGAAACTGTAGCGAATTTCTCTATCCGGTTGCTGGAGTGTTAAAAACTCGACCCAATTTTCCAGGACTTCTTCGACATCGTATTCGTCAGCGTCAATGCTGTGGGCGATCGCTTCGGCTGACACTGGTGATGAAAGTTGGGTAAAAGCGCAGTCAGGCTAACGGCTAAAATCAGCGGCGGCAGATCACCTCGGACTCTGCCTTAGCAGCTTTCGTCCGTCCCCTGCATTTAAATTGTTAGGACTTATCTGTATACTTAAAAATAGCTACTCCCAACGTTGGCAATGACCATCAAACCCCAAAAAATTTTGATTTTGGCAGCAAATCCCAAGCAGACAGTACGTTTACGTCTGGATGAGGAATTGCGTGATATTAAGTTCGGCTTGCAAAGGTCGCTCAACCGGGATAAGTTCGACCTGCGATATGATTTGGCGGTACGTCCGAGAGATATTCGCCGCGCTATTTTGGATTATCGACCAAACATTATCCACTTTTCTGGGCATGGTGCAGGGGTAAAAGGATTAGCTTTTGAGAATGAAACAGGACAAGAACAGCTAGTTACGGGAGAAGCATTAGCTGGACTTTTTGGACAGTTTTCTAATCAAGTAGAATGTGTGCTGTTGAATGCTTGCTACTCCCAAGTCCAAGCAGATGCTATCGCCCAACATATTAATTATGTGATTGGCATGAACGATCAAATTCAAGATAAAGCGGCGATTGAATTTGTTGTGGGATTTTACGATGCGCTTCTGGCTTACAATCCCGAATATGATTCTGGTTCGCCTGTAGAGTTTGCTTTTAATATTGCCCGGAATGCGATTGTGTTAGCTTGTGTGTCTGGCGAGTCGATTCCTGAATTAAAAAAAAAAACCAATTTAACTCCCCATCACCTACCTTTAGGAAATCTTACCAATGTCCCAGAATTACCGCCGCACTTTTTACCCCGTCCCGAAGAACTTGCACTCTTAAAACAAAAAGTATTTTCACTAACAAAACAACCTGTGGCGATTACAGGGAAGAGTCGCCGTGTTGGTGTGCAAGGAATGGGCGGAATTGGCAAAACAATCTTAGCTACAGCCTTAGCGCGGGATGAAGAAGTCAGAAAGGCGTTTCCTGATAGGGTGTTTTGGGTAACATTTGGACAAACACCCCAGATTTTAATTTGGCAATCCTATCTTGCCCAGGTGTTGGGCGACAAGCAAGCGGCTTTTACCGAGATTGGGTTGGCGAAAGCACGGTTGCGGGAGTTGTTTGCAGATAAAGCTTGCTTGCTGATTTTGGATGATATTTGGCGTTTGGATGATGCGACGGCGTTTGATGTGTTAGGAGAACGCTGTCAAATGTTAGTTACCACCCGTAATGCAGCGATAGTTACGGGGTTAGGAGGGGAAGAATATCAGCTTGCGGTTTTAAATGTACAACAGGCGTTAAAACTTTTGGCAGACTGGGCAAATCAATCAGAGATATTGCGCCCCACCCCGCAAAATCATGTCGCCTCGCAGGTAGCGCGGGAATGTGGATATTTGCCCTTAGCATTGGCGATAGTAGGGGCGATGATGCGGGGGAAACCGCCAAATCGCTGGCAAAATATTTTAGAAAAACTACGTAGTGCTGATTTAGAGAAAATCAAACAACAGTTTCCCGATTATCCTTATCCCGATTTACTCAAGGCAATTCAGGTGAGTGTGGAGGATATGTCTGAGAATTACCAACAGCGATATTTAGATTTTGCCGTCTTTCCTGAAGATACACCTATACCAGAAGCAGTTTTGCAGACTTTTTGGCAACCGTTGGGGTTAGATGAATTTGATACCCAAGATGTGATTGATGAATTGGTGAGTAAATCTCTAGCTTTGCGGGATGAAGCGGGAAGTTTGCGGTTGCATGACTTGCAGTTTGATTATGTCAGAAAGCAGCACACCACCTTAGTAAAGGAAAGTGGAGAGATAGATTTTTTGCACAATCGTCTATTAAACGCCTACAGTGAAAAATACCCCGAAGGTTGGCATAGTTTAGAAAATGACGGCTATATCTATCAAAATTTAGCCTATCACTTGCAGGCAGGGGGAAGGGAAACAGAATTACAACAACTGCTGTGTGATTTTCGCTGGTTGCAGGCGAAGTTGGAGAACACTAGTATTAATGCTTTGATAGCAGATTATGATTTTTTACCGGAGGATGAGAATTTACAGTTAATTCAAGGTGCATTGCGACTGTCGGCACATATTTTAAATCAAAATAAACAGCAATTACCAGGGCAATTATTAGGGCGGTTACTGGGTTTTGAAAGAGATGAAACTCAAAGATTGTTAACGCAGGCGCAGCAATGCAAAACCCCAAGCTTACTTCCCCAAACATCCAGGTTGGCTCCCCCTAGCGGTTCCTTAGTACGTACCCTAGTAGGTCATAGTTCTCACGTAAATGCACTCGCCCTCACCCCAGATGGCTTGTACGTGATTTCTGGTTCCGGTGACAATACCCTCAAAGTCTGGAATTGGCAAACAGGAGAACAACTGCGTACCCTAGTCGG
>CAZZYE010001212.1:0-2570 GCA_964658145.1 uncultured Stigonema sp. | reverse complement strand
GTGGGGAAGAGACGTTCCGGCGGAACGTCTGTACGGGAGTAGGGATTTGAGGCATGAAGTCTGTAAATTCTCAATCTTCACGAAGGTAAAGTGTAGCGTCTCTTTCTGTATTAAATAACAAAAACTACCTCTTTTCTTGCCCCCACTCCCTACTCCCTAGTACAGACGTTCCGGCGGAACGTCTCTTCCCCACTCCCCAAAAAAAGAGGGATGAGCCTGCTACCGCTGACCAATCCCGTCTGCCGATCCTTAAAGAGAGGAGAACACTAAAGAATAATATAACCTTCATTGAGAATTAATGTCAAATGTTAATGCAAAATACTTTCAACAAATATTGATTGTGCTAATTTTAGCTGTCAGCCGTATGCAGGAAAGAGTATCATGATGATTCAGTTGTTATACAGTAGAAAAACGGCTGTTTCCGTCTATGACGCTACAACTGCGTGTTTATGTTCCGTCGCATCCCTTAATTAAGCACTGGCTGGCAGTAGCTCGTGATGCTGCCACCCCCTCGGTGTTATTTCGCAGTGCCATAACAGAATTGGGACGCTGGTTGACTTATGAAGCTGCTCGAGAGTGGTTGCCGACTCAAGAGACAATAGTACAGAGTCCGATGGATTCCTGTCCGGCAACTTTAATTGATCCAAGGGTGCCAGTGGCGGTAGTGCCGATTCTGCGGGCAGGATTGGGATTATTAGAGGGAGCACAGACGTTGTTGCCTTTGGCATCGATTTACCATCTTGGCTTGGAGCGAGATGAAAAAACATTGCAACCTGTGTGTTACCTGAACAAATTGCCCGAAAAATTGGACCCTCAAACACGGGTGTTAATTACCGATCCCATGCTGGCAACAGGAGGGTCGATTATGACTGCAATGGCAGAATTGACACAGCGGGGTGTTGATCCCACAAATACGCGGATTGTTTGTGTAGTCGCAGCTCCCCCAGCTTTACAACAACTCAGTGCGGCTTATCCGGGTTTAATCGTTTACAGTGCTGCAATTGATGAAAGGGTCAACGCTCAAGGATTTATCGTACCGGGATTGGGAGATGCAGGCGATCGCATCTTTGGGACTTAAGCTAGTATGCAGCTAGGACAGGAAAGAAGCTTTTCAACCCCTAAGATACAGCGTTTCTTCAAAACGGTAAAGATATGAAAGAGCGAGATGGTTTTGCTAGTGGTTTTTTCGCCGGAGCGATTTTCGGCAGTGTAGTTGGTGGGATTGTGGGTACACTTGTTGCTTCTCGACGCGATCCAGAACTAGCCGCAGAACAAGAGCTTCAGATGAACACCGGATCCATAGAAGCTAGAAAAGCATCTACCGCGAAAAGACGTCAGATGAAAGCTTCTGAAGGTGAGGGTATGGAAATGGAAATGGCGCGGCGATCGCTAGAAGATAAAATTGCCCAACTGAATGCCACAATTGATGAAGTGAGACAGCAACTGGGGAATGTGAATGGCAATTCTGGTCAAGAACATGAGCGCCCCTCGTTGCGCGAGTAAATCCGCCCCGTCACATCACGAGTTCGGCAAGTGCTATTGGCATTCAGAAAGTGCCAATGGTGGTTAAATGCAAAATCTGCATACGCCATGACAAATACTCAATTAAAATTAATGATAAGAACGCTTTTGACACTGAGTAGGAAACTGTCACATCCATGAATTTACTAATTACCACACTGCTTACTTTCATACAGATTTATAATGTCCTGCTGATTATTAGGGTTCTCTTAACATGGTTCCCCACCATCAGCTGGTACGATCAACCATTTGCCGCTTTGAGCCAGATCACCGACCCTTATCTGAATCTGTTCCGTTCCATCATTCCCCCGTTAGGCGGTATGGATTTTTCTCCGCTATTAGCCTTATTAGTACTCCAACTCCTTGGCAGCGTTCTCGCTAGCCTAGCTCCTCACGGGAGGGCATTGGTTCCAGGAATTTGATTTTTACCAAGAAGTAGTCAGAATGACTTCTGACTACTTTCATCCTTACCTAACCCAAGTTGCACTCCTTTTATAGTTAGGGTTGGTAATGGCTAATGGTAACAATTGACAATTGACAATTAGCAATTAGCAATTAGCAACTTGGGTTACTTACGAACTTGAGCGCTAAATCCAGCCGCTTTAAACTGCTTCAGCTTCAAGGGAGTAGGCTGATTTGCAGCGACAGAAATTCTCAATTCAAAATCGCTGATCCCTGGTGGTACTTCCTCAATTGAACCAAGACGGGTACGGTTTTGCATGACCGAGTCATTGTTAGCATCATAGATCCGCCCAAAAATATCTGCATCATAAACGCTTTTGTTGGTGGCATTTTCAGCTTTGCCAGTGACAATAAAGCAGTTAGCTGCCATCGCACTACCACCACTAGTTACGGCACCAAGTGCCAGTTCTGCTGGACACTCTTTATAGGAAAGATTAGATAATTTAATTTGTGTCAGCGCTACAGCGGGGGGAGTAAACACCCACGATAGAACTCCGATAACACAGGCAACGAAAATAACCGATCTGGAGCGCAACCGCATAAAAGACACCGTAAATGAATTTAACAATGGTTAGTGGTTAGTGGTT
>CAZZYE010001211.1:0-2576 GCA_964658145.1 uncultured Stigonema sp. | reverse complement strand
TAATTGCTAATTGTTTAATACTCTTAACAATCAACAATCAACAATTAACGATTAACAATTAGCTATTAACGTCCACCTACGGTAATTGAATCAACTTTAATGTGGGGTTGTCCTACAGTGGTGTAGATACTGCCACTGATAGAGCCACAGAAACCAGCTGCTAGAGACAAATCTTGAGAACACATAGAAATTTTGTTCATAATTTCCTTGGCTTCACCAATGAGGATGGCTCCCTTGAGTGGCTTAGTGATTTTGCCATTTTCAATCAAATAAGCTTCATCTACACCAAAGTTAAATTGACCTGTGGCACCAACACTACCGCCGCCCATCTTTTT
The DNA here is from genome assembly GCA_964658145.1 of uncultured Stigonema sp. Classification (GTDB taxonomy): domain Bacteria; phylum Cyanobacteriota; class Cyanobacteriia; order Cyanobacteriales; family Nostocaceae; genus Stigonema. The sequence continues at coordinate 2,241 of CAZZYE010001211.1, read as the reverse complement.
ACAGTAAATACCTTTATCAATGGAGGCAAATAAATTTTCAATACTGTATTCGCCAGTATCAATGTAGGTATTACGCATGCGGCTAGCAGCGGCAAAGGTATAATTTTGCCGACGTCCACTGCCAGTTCTAGGGTTTCCTGTGCGCAAAGAACCGGCTCTATCTGCTAAGAAATTTTTCAAAACGCCTTTTTCAATTAATAGCGTTCTTTGGGCTGGCATACCCTCGTCGTCCATGTCGATAGTACCGAAGGCATTTTCTGAACGTCCTTCATCCCAAGCTGTCAAGCTTTCGTGGGCAATTTTTTCGCCTTTCTTATCGGCAAAGGGAGAGGTGTTGCGTTCAATTTGAGTGGTTTCCAGTAGGTGTCCGCAGGCTTCGTGGAAAATTACTCCCCCAAAGTGATTTGCCATGATGATGGGGTAAGTACCTGATTCCACATAGTCTGCGTAAAGCATTTTTCCAGCGGAATCGGCAATATGTTCTGCGGCTTCTTGGTAATCCCAAGTTTTCAGGAAGTTGGGATCGCTGGTGTTACCTGCGCGTTCAGCTATGGAGGCGCGATTTGCCCCGTCAGCACACAGTATGTTAAATCCTACCGACTGGGTGAGGCGAATGTCACGAGCAAAGGTGCCATCACTGGCGGCGACTAACACTTCTTGCCAGTCACGGAAATAGGTAGCGCGGCGAGATTGCACATGTTTGGCTTTTTGCTCGAGTTTGGTAGTACCATCAAGGAGGACTTCTCCCATTTCCCGCATAGAACTACACAAAGGTAACCACTTGTCTTTACCTCTTTTTGTGGCGTAGTCTCTGAGCAGTTCTAGGTTAATTTCCGGAATGAAAGCGTTGGGAGCGGGAAGTTGCAATCCCAGGATAGAAAGACCTTTTTCCAAGGCTGCTTTCAACCCTGAAAATGAAAGGTCGTTGGTGCTGACGTAGCAGTCGCCATGCCCTTTAAATACTCTCACCCCCGCACCTGTGGAAAGTCGCGGTGTAATGCTAGTGATGGCATCGTCTTCTGCAAGGCAACTGATGTAGTTGACATGCTCTAAAAAGAATTCGATGAAGTCTGCACCTGCGGCGCGTCCTAATCCTAGGAGAGTCGCTAAGGGCGCTTCCCAGGTTTCATCAAATCGCTCTGATGTGGAGGAGTATTGCAGGGTAGGGAGCTGTTTAGAAAGAAGTAGAGTATTTGTAAGCATGAGTTGCCTTGTCTGCTGGGGTTATAGCAATTTTGATTTGAGTCGAATAAATATCGCGTTACCGAATATATTATTGTATCTATATATAGAATCTATGGCTGTGGGGACGGTGCTGTACGAATCCCGCTTAGTGATTGAAAGCCTTTAAGTGACGCACCTCAATTACTGTATGCACATTACCTCGAGGTGAGAAATCTCCTTTGACGGTGACTTCTAAGGGATCGCAAGCAGCAACAAAATCATCCAAAATTTGATTAACCGATTCTTCGTGGGAAATATAGCGATCGCGGTAACTATTAATATAAAGCTTGATTGCCTTCAATTCCACCACCCGCTCATCAGGTACGTAGGTAATGTGAATTGCGGCAAAGTCAGGATATCCTGAGAATGGGCATTTACATGTAAATTCCGGTAAGGTAATGTTTATGTCATATCGTCTTCCCACACGCGGGTTAGGAAATGTAATAAGTTGTCCGGACGCAATGTTACGTTCGCCATACTTCATTTCTTGGCTTGGCTCAAATGCCGTTTCATTTGTCATTTTTGATTGTTAATTTTTGATTAAAATTCTTCTTGTTCCCAGTCTGGACACTTCTGATCCTCCCAGCCGTAGGGATGCATACCGCAGATTAATAAGTTACCGCTATATACTTGACCGTGGTAGTGACGGCAACCAATACATGCGGGATTTTTTTCTGGTGTGGGATCAACTGAATAAGGAAAAGTCGGCTCTATATCATCGCCCACAATTTCTTCCAGTTCCCAGTAAACTTCCAAAATTGGTTCAGCCAGATCCTGCAAATACTGGTCAACTTCAGTAGCAATTGTATTTTGTAATTGCTCGGTAACTTCTTCCGATAGATCAATAAAGGTATCTACCATTTCAGTCATCCCCAGGAAGAAGCGCTCTACTTCATCAGCGACTGTATTTATCATGTCCCAAAAATCTTTTTGCCACTTTTCCATAAATTTATCGTCCTTACAAGCTATCAACGGAAGGACACTATATAAATTGTTGTTAGTTGTTGATTGTTAGTT
>CAZZYE010001210.1:0-2577 GCA_964658145.1 uncultured Stigonema sp. | reverse complement strand
CGGAGTTCACTTGGGAGTTGCCCAAGTTCTGGTTGTTTGATTATCAAGGGTTTTTTATCATCATTTAATTCAAGAGCCACTACATAGAATGACGTAGTGAGTGATATAACAGCTATATTAGCTACAATGAATTGCTATTGTCTCTCAGTACAGTACGGAATTTTAAAATGGCTGCGACTTAATATCAAATCCGGTTAAATGAACACACAAACGGTAGGGGCACAGCACTGCTGTGCCCCTACAAATACCATGTGCAATCAACCGGATTTGATATAAATACCGCATACTCTAGCTTAAATCTTTGTCTTTGAACAGCAAACACTGTTGACATCGCTAGTATCTTAAAAATATAAATGTACTAATAAATACATTTTTTGGGAAAATTAGCTTGGGATTAATTCGCTGAATGTCCCAATTCTGGAAGCTATTTTGTCTGGTGTGTCTTATGTTTCATGGATGGGGGTGAAGTCGAAGCAACAGATGACAACCTTTTAATAAGAATAGTATGAAGAGTGCGATCGCACTTTTAAAGTAGTATTCCATACGTTCTTCAGATGCCAATGCCATACACAGTCTCCAAAAACCCCAACAGCAACTCTTTCAACTGTGTTAGGTAGGGACGCTTCACCTCACCCAGAGCATTTTGGAGATTCGGAGTGCAAATTTTTACACACATCTCGTTGCAATACCATATAAGAGTAGCTCACAAAACTTGGATCAAGGCCTAGTTATGGCACGAGTTCAGCTTGCCTATCCCAAAATTCCAGATAGTAAAAACTGTCCTCTCGAACGCTGCATAGCTTTCGAGAAGTACGATGGCACTAATCTCCATTGGGTTTATGAAGTAGAGCTTGGTTGGTATGCGAGTGGTACACGTCGGGACAGGTTTGATTTAGATGAAATGGGGATTGCAGAATTCAATTGTGCTCATCCAGGTTTAGAAGAAGCTCATTTGATCTTTAGAAGAGACTTTGCTAGCTCCTTAGAAACCATATTCCGAAATAATCAGCAGTATAATTGCCCGGAAATCACTGTATTTACGGAATTTTTTGGTCCTAACTCATTTGCTCCGAATGCATAAACAGGATGACCCTAAACAACTGATTCTCTTTGACGTACAAACTGATAAAGGTATTGTTTCTCCTGAACAGTTTATCCGGGATTTCAAGGGATTAAATATTGCAAGAGTTATTTACTGTGGTAAGCTCACTGGCAAGTTTATTGATGATGTGCGTGAAGGAAAATATGGTGTAGCGGAGGGGATTGTGTGCAAAGGGGGAAGTAGTGCTCTTGACCAATGGATGGTAAAGATTAAAACTTATGCATACATGAAAAAACTGCAACAAGCTTTCAAGCATGATTGGGAGGCTTATTGGGAATGACCTATATAGGCAGTTCTGCTGGGGGAAATAAAAAAAGGTACCCCCAACTCTGCCCCTAATTTTAATTAAGCAGCAGCATACGTTCACCCAAGTGCTTCAAATGGCACAAACGCTGCTTCCAAATTGCCAATATTACGTAGTTTGGTAAGCATATGATGGCTCTAGCATCTGCGATACTTTACGCATTCTCTAGACACGGTCAGTCGATTTTTTCTAGTCTTCAATTAACAAAATACTAGAGGCACTGGCTTCGTGCAAATTATGCGTTGATATATTCATTATTAATCAACGGTAAGTTTTAGTTTTTTAAATACCGAAGTATGCAAGTTACGTTTCATTAGTAAACCAAAAGCCCCAATAGCACTCACTAAGATACTCAAGCCAGAGTTCGACTCAGGAACTTGCCGATTCACCACTCGAACGTTGGTAATATTGTCAAGGACAAGCGACTGTTGAGTTGTGGGATTGTAGAAATTAACAGCAAGATTTGTAGAGTAAGAATTTGGGTCATCGGAAAGTACGGGCAGTTCCGTTTGGTTACCCGTGTAGAGTAAACCAGCATCAAATATACACGACAAGCCTGGGGAAGTTATACATCCCGGTGGATAACTAACACCACTCACTACCCCCAAATTAGCAGGTAAACCAATAAGCTCAGAAGTAATGGATGTGGCAACATTAAAATCAGTGGTAATGCTGCTTAAATTTAGATAGGGTGCTGAAAATGAGAAGTTAGAGACAGCATTAGGGTATGAAATTCCTGTAGCCCCTAATCTAAATAGAGCAGGTTCACCCGCGCTCTTTGTGTCCGTGTTCAAGGTAAAAGAACCTGTTGCACCGCTAGTAGTAGTAAAGTTAAAGTCTAGTAGGGCAGCTTGAACTGGTTCTACGGATACAGTTCCCAAAACAATAAAGGCTACTCCGGCAACAGCAATAGATAATTTCTGCATGTGTGTTTTGAAAAAGGTCTAGCGCCAAAGAGTATACTTTGAATACTGAAATTATCTCAACCCGCTAAAAGGTAGTTTTAGGTTAAGTTTGCTCGTAAATAGGTCAGTGGGTAGCAATCCCATACACATTCTCTAAAAGCCCCAACAGTTTTTCTTCCAACTGTGTTAGGTAAGGACGTTTCACCTCGCCATGCGATTTGATGGTAGTCTATCGCCAGCTGCTTGTACTGCCATCTGCCATACTT
>CAZZYE010001209.1:0-2579 GCA_964658145.1 uncultured Stigonema sp. | reverse complement strand
ACAGTTACGATATACCGCCAAGCCCCCGTCCCCTCTCCCATGCTTGGGAGAGGGGTGCCCAGAGGGCGGGGTGAGGGTTCATATAATAAGTCATTAACCGGACATGATATCACACCATTAAAGGGAAAATTATCACCTATCTACCGCATACTCCCTTTGAAGAAGACAAAGCGTCTTGCCCTCAAGTTAATGGGGTTGAAGTCAAAGACGAAGCAGGTAAGATTCTTGGTTTTACAACACACTTAAACGGTGATAAGGAAAGGGTGAGGGTCAAGCCAATAGTTCTCAATTGTTTCTACTCATTCCAAATCGACAATATTCCTGAAACTAAAAGTTACCAAATCAGCAATGTTGGTACTTTGTCAATAAAAGAAATGTGCCAAAAGGAATGGAGTGTAACTATTGGTGCTGTAGACACTAGAGTTACCCTATAAATGTTCTTAATTATACCTAAATAAAAATACAGCTTTACAAAGCGATCAAGGTGTGCTTGTGAGTTGAAAAATACTGTTTTGTTATGAATAAGCCAATCCAAACTCAGGAGAATTCATTTTGAGAGACTGGAACAGCATGGAGCGGACTTGTGGGTTCATATCTTCTAAGTCATCCATACCAATACGAAGTTCATCATCGTTTTGTGGGTAAGGATAATCAAATTCTATGCCAAGCTTTTGCCCGGTTTTATAGTGATACCACCTAATTCGTAATTCGTAATTAAAGAGGGTACAAAGAACACGCTCACATGCGAGGTCAGTGGTGCTTCTAGGTGGTGGGGAAAAAGCGAACACTGATTGTAATTACGAATTACGAATTACGAATTATTTTGGCTCACCCCATCAAAATCACCGTGTCAATCACATGAATGACACCGTTATCAGCCTCAATATCTGGTGCGATAACTGTGGCATTTTTAACTTCAAACCCCTCACTCGTGTCAATCCTGATGGTTGAACCCTCAACAGAGGTCAAGCTATTGACTTTGGCGATATCAGCTGCCATTAACTTGCCAGGAACCACATGATACGTCAATATTCTTGCTAGCTGGGGAATATTCTGCACCAAAGTTTGTACAGTTCCTGGTGGTAACTTGGCAAACGCATCATCGTTTGGTGCAAACACAGTAAAAGGACCGGGGCTTTTGAGGGTTTCCACCAAACCAGCAACTTGCACAGCCGTCACTAAGGTCTGGAAAGAACCAGCGCTAACTGCAATATCCACAATGTCTGCCATATATTTTACTACCTATAGTTTTGTGACTGAACATCCCGCAGCCGCGCTTCAGGACGTTGGAATCGGTCGATCTGAGCTTCAAAGAAAGCTCGGTTCGCTTGCAGATGCTTTGGGTTAGGATCATCTAAAGGATAGAGAAGCGCAGTCCGCAACGCTTGAATCACCGCAGAAGTGACAACGTACATCGAGCGTTGAAAACTGATACCCAGTTGAATCAAAATGTCATCTTCACCTCGGCAGTGTTGGTGATAATAATCCACAAGATATTTCGGCAGAAAGTGGAGCATATCCTGCATCAGCAGTGTTGGCGGAATACCCGCAGTACCTACCGGGAACACATCTGCATAGAGAATCCCGTAGTGAAAGTCTTTCTGGTCATCAGGAACTTGCTTAGCTTGAGCATTGTAGGATTTTGTCCCCCGGAACGGCGCCGTGCGATAGAAAACAGCTTCTACATAAGGTAATGCCGCTTCGTACAGCCACATGAAACCACAAGATTTCGGGATAATTTCGTAAACTTCACCCCGGATGTGGACGTGATGGTAAATCGGACGACCTGCCATTGCAAAGATAGCATTGACGAGAAAGTTCATCGCTTCCGGGACAGTTTTAATGTCTCCAGCGTCATAGCGATCGCTCATTTCAAAGAAAACTGGCGCCATTACCTCCCAAAACAATCCTAAATTACTGTAATAAGACAGTTGCCGCACTTGTTCAATGAACATCTCCGGAAACAACTTATACAATCCCAACATCATCGGATGACCCTGGAAGTAAGCCTTAATCGCCCTGTCTGCGTTGGCTTTATACTCATCAGTATCTAGGTAGGGGTCAAATTTACCACCCATTCCTCTGTGCCAGAGCATAGCTCGCATGCAGGCTTCAGCAAACTCCATATTGATTCGGTCATGCCACAAGTGGTGCAACAACTTAGGCATCTTGAAGGTTTCACCCTTCTCCATAAATGCTAAGAGTTCAGGATGAGCAGTAGCTTCCCCACGCCAAATCCGTAAATCTGCATCGTCTCCGGCATAATGGTTATGCAGATCTAAATACTCTTTGGGCAAAAAGTATTTAAAAAAGGCAAATGGGTTCAAAAAAACACGTTCAGCAATGTAAAGTAGGTCGCGCCAGTAGAAATCCATCGGCACGGCATAAGCTTTGTAAATGCCAATAATTTGCATCAAATTTTCAGGATTATCCGGCAGCATCGCCCCGCCCGCTTCCAAACGGTGAATCACTGGAGCAAATTCATGGCGAGAAGCAGGCAAAGTAGCTTTAGTTATAGTTGCTGTCATAATAATTGTTGGTTGTTAGTTGTTAGCTGCTAATTGCTAATTGTTCATTGC
>CAZZYE010001208.1:0-2581 GCA_964658145.1 uncultured Stigonema sp. | reverse complement strand
CCCCCCCACTCCCCACTCCCCATTATCTATATCCCTGCCAAGGGTTAACTTCTAGCGCGCCGTTGGGCTTGAATACTACTTGGAAGTGGGCAAGAGGTTCTTTATTGTTTGGAGCCGCTACAGTTGAACCATAAACGGCTTGGAACATCTTGGGGAGGGGTGTTTGCCGGAAATAGTCAAAGGCGACTTGGTTAAGTGGCTCGTAGTCGGCGATCGTGCCATCTTTGTTTACTGCCACTCGATACTTCAAATCTCGCGCAAAGGTGGGAGTGCCACTCCAATTTTGGCGAAGAGTATCATTGAGCTTTTGATTTAAACTCTTAATTGTGTTAGGGTCGTTGATTTTTGCCCCTACAACATCTGGTGTTCTAGCATATCCCCGCCAAGGGCTAATTTCCAAGATGCCACTTCTTTTAAGAACTACTCTAATTTGGGCAATAGGTTCCTTAGTAATGGAACCACGGCTAGCAGGATTATAAAGTAGTTGAGGTAGGGGAGTTTTCGCTACTACGTCAGTCGCCCCTTTGTTCACTGCTTTATAACCTACAATCGCACCATCAGCTGCCACACCTACACGGTAGACCAGATCATCTTTAAATTCTGAGCGATTTTTCCAGTCTGAATTAATTTGGTTGTAAACTTGGCGAATCAATGCACGCAATTGGGATGCATCAGTAATTTCGGGAACTGTGTTTAAAAGTGCTTCTAAATCGTTAACAGCAAGGGATGCACTTCGTGTGGTAGCAGGTGTGGGCGGAAATTTGGGTGTTGCAGCTATTTGTTCATTGGGAGAGGGAGTAGAGATGAGAGCAGCGGTTGTAGAAATATTGACGTTCTTGGCTGGACTAACAATTCCTTGTTTTTGTGTCTTCGTCGGCTGCGGTGAACGTACTTGTGGAACTGGAATCAAGCCGAGGGCAAGAGCTGCTACTGCCAAACTTGAAACTCCCACACTCGCAGGTACTGCCTGTTTAAGTAAGGCTTGATTGGCAGCACCAAAGCGTCTGCCAACTGGTTGTAGTTGTAGTGACAACTCTGGTAAAGTTTGGCTGTCAGCAAAAAATTGATCTACCGCTTCCACTAAATCGAATAACTGTACTGTATTCAAATCGACTTGAGTGAGCGGTTTGGTAGAGTTATGATTAGACTGGGAATCTTGGGGCGCAATCTCTGAACGCACAAGCAACCTGTGTCGGTTGCTGTCAATTCTCTGCAAATGCACTAACTCCGATTCCAAGTTGTGTGCTTGAGAATTCGGCACATTACTTAAAAATTCTTGGGCGTAAGCACTAACCGACCTCACCAAACTTTCAAAAAAATCTCGCCCTCCCATCAGTGGCTGATTATAGCCAGATAAATAGCATTCTGCATTTACCAATACTGATAGTTCTGGACGCATTTCCTGAAAGTGTGCAGCCCTTGCGGCATCACTTAAACCTTCTAAAAGTAGTGTGCAATTAGGTAAACTATATTTACGTTGAATATTCATTCTGCTTCACCGTCGAAAAGACTAATCCAAAACCGCTGCATTCCAGCCGTACCAGTACAAAATAGTAATTTCCCCAACAAATTTATAGCTAGCTCGTCTAATTTGTCATCAGAATTTAATGCCATTACACCAGAACGTCGGGCATGCATTCGGCTTTTAAAATGTGCTCTAAACCGCTCTAGGTAATTAGATAGCCGCAAATTCTGTTCTAGTGGAATCTGTTTTTCGCTCATCTGTTGATAAAGCGCTAGCAACTGACGGATGACAACTGTTAACCGCCGCGCCATATAGCAAGCAATTACCACTAAGGCTTTTGCCTCAGTGACAGATAAAGGGCGGCGCATGTGTGCCCTTCGCAAGGGGTTAGAACTACGCATTCGCCATAAATTCACCCGATCTTTAATTATTGCTTTGAGATCCAACTCTTCAGCAAATGTCAGGATGGCTTCAGAGCCACCAAGCTCTAAAGCTTCAATTGCCAGTAAAATCAGGTCAATTTCCATCCTGGTTCTACGAGGACATCCCTGTCCCTCAATGGCTGGATCGGGTAAACTATCCAAAACCATTGGCGCTGACTGGGGAGTTGGACTGTTAAACGGCGTTAAACTAGTAGAGACATTCATTATAAATACCTTGTACGGCAGCAACAAACTAGGTAAAACTAATTTAAGATAGTTAACCAAACAAGAAAATTAGACTAGTGGTAGTGGCACGAGAACTGCCTGATCTATACATGACTTACTCTTTCTACTCAAAGGTTTCCGCATCAGAAAATCAAAGTTTTCTGTTCCCCAGGAAAGGCACGTACCATTACATCCCTAGCTTGGTGTAGATTCTCATAATCGTCAACGGATAAGGAAACTAGAACGCTGATCCCAAGGGTATGACTTTATAGTGTACGATTTTTCAGGTATCTGCCCACTTTCTCACCTAAGAAGTGGGGAATTGGGAAGAGACGTTCCGCCGGAACGTCTGTACGGGAATGGGGGATGGGGGAAATACGATCAATGACTGCTTTCCTACGGACTATCTCCAAGTATTTAATCGGTTGTAATCGTGTCACCTTTTACTACTTATTCCCCATGCCCTATG
>CAZZYE010001207.1:0-2590 GCA_964658145.1 uncultured Stigonema sp. | reverse complement strand
CCTATGCCCCTTCATAGATGTTAGTTTTCCGGTTTAGGGTATACCGATACCCAATCCAGCGAGTGTATCGGTGGGAAAAGTTCAATTTTTGCTACTGATGCTGGAAGTTTCTTCAAATCTAGGGACTTCACCCGTCCTACCGCCAAGCCTGACGGAAACTTTTGACTATAACTAGATGTAGCAACCAAATCTCCAGGCTTCACATTTGGGACTTTTTCATAAAACTCTAGTACTGCTTCTGCATCTGTTGCTCCCCGCAAAACGCCCTTAGCACCAGTGCGAGTGATTGTGACACCTACTTGACTCTTAAAGTCACTAATTAACAGGACGCGGCTGGTATTGGGAGTTACACTTTCTACCAAACCAACCAATCCACCTTCAGCCTGGACTATGAAACCTGACATAATCCCCGCAAGGCTGCCACGATTTAAGGTCACTTGTTGCCACCAATTGTCAGCACTGCGTCCCACTACCCGCGCCGGAATTGGGCGCGAGGAGAGAGGCTTTTTCTCGACATAACCCAATAACTGTTTTAGCTTGTTATTTTGGCTTTCTAGTTCCGCTATCCGCGTTTGTAGTTCCAATGCCCGTGCATCACGGAGACGTTCTTGTTGGGTTGCTCCTGTCTGGAACATTTGCAACGGACGAGTAATCCCCTGGTACAACTCAAGCACAAGTGCACCTTGAGTCTGTCGAAGTATCAAAGCACTACCAACGGCTAAAGCTAGCAGCCCGATTTGTAACCCTTTGCGATCCCACCAGCGACGTGCAGTAAACATATATACCCTTTTATAGCAGTAAATTTACTAGAGATATTGGATTCTAGAGAACCCAATATCTGAAAGTCTATGATTGCTACATATTCCGAGAACGTCCGCTGAACACTCGTTCCAGCTGCTTGAAATTTTCCAATACTCGACCAGTTCCGAGGACAACACAACTCAAAGGATCGGCAGCAATATGTGTGATAATCCCTGTTTCATGACTAATCAAGGTGTCTATCCCTTTGAGCAAAGCTCCACCACCAGCCAGCATAATACCTCTGTCAATAATGTCTGCCGCTAGTTCTGGAGGTGTGCGTTCTAGTGTCCGCTTCACTGCTTCTATAATGACTGACAGGGGTTCCGCCATACTTTCACGAATTTCTGGTCCTTTGATTGTCACAGTTCGCGGTAGACCAGAAAGCAAGTGCAAGCCTCGGACTTCCATCATGGCATCATCATTATCCATCGTGGGATAGGCAGAACCAATACGAATTTTAATGTCCTCGGCAGTACGTTCCCCAATCACCATGTTATGAACTTTTCTCATGTACTGCATGATCGCTTCGGTCAGTTCGTCCCCAGCTATGCGTACTGATTCGCTGATTACTGTACCCTGAAGGCTCAGTACTGCCACTTCTGTTGTACCGCCACCAATATCGATGATCATGTTGCCCGTTGGTTCGGCAACGGGTAGTCCCGCGCCAATTGCCGCTGCTATCGGCTCATCGATTAAGAAAACTTCTCTTGCCCCGGCTTGAGTAGCGGCGTCCATCACAGCTCGTCTTTCTACCCCTGTAACGCCACTGGGAATGCCAATGACAATTCTGGGTAATACTAGAGACTTGCCTTCATTGACTCGTTGGATGAAGTGTTTTAGCATCAGCTCGGCTGTATCGAAATCAGCAATGACTCCATCACGCAAAGGGCGCAGGGCAATCACATTTCCTGGTGTCCGACCGAGCATTTTTTTTGCTTCTTCTCCTACTGCCAGTGCTACTTTTTCGTTTTGATCAATTGCAACCACTGAAGGTTCTTGAAGAACAATACCTTTACCTGATACATATACAAGAGTATTAGCGGTCCCAAGGTCGATACCCATATCCCGCGATAAAGAAAACCTACTAAAAATACCCACGCTTCCCTATGCCCCCTATTTGCTATACTTTTGACTATTACCGTAAGAAAGAATCGTGCTGGATTCTATTATGTTTTTTGACCTGAGTCTAGTAAAATAGATCATATTTTTATAGATCTTTTTGGAATTCTAACTCGGTCTTAGATTTACATTGTTTTACTAATATTGTGTACCTTTATCTGCATATCCGTAGATTTTCTCAGGTTTCTCAGTAATTATACATGTGATTTATTTATCATCCTTTCAATAGCTTCGTAATTCGCTATTATGAAAATCACAATGAATAAGTACACCTGTACTGAAAGGTAAAGCACATGAGTATCAATCTTGTCATTCTGGTTGGTCGTGTAGGCAGCGATCCTGAAATAAAATATTTCCAAGATTCTGGTAGCGTTGTTTGTAACATGCCCCTAGCTGTGAAGCGTAGAAGTCGTAACAGTGACCAACCAGACTGGTTTAACCTGGAATTATGGGGCAAAACTGCTGAAACAGCAGGGAATTACGTTCGTAAGGGTAGTTTGATTGGTGTCACGGGTTCATTAAAGTTTGAACATTGGCAAGATCGTAATAGTGGCTCCAATCGCTCTAAACCTGTGATTCGAGTGGATAGGCTGGAATTATTGGGTTCCAAGCGAGATTCAGAAACCGATATTATGGATAGTAACCCTGAAAATTTTTCATGAGTTAGTGG
>CAZZYE010001206.1:0-2590 GCA_964658145.1 uncultured Stigonema sp. | reverse complement strand
CCCTGTAAGGCGCTTATTAAATCTTGCGGTTAAAAATGAGCGAACGTACAGTAATGACAAGCTTTTTGCTGATTTTCAATTTCTCTTACTTGACCAATCCAGCCCAGCTTTTTATGCCTTACTAGGTCTTTAACCTTTACCATGTTGCCTCTATACACAATTTGTATAGCTAATATGCATATTTTGATATATTTGTCAAGTAAATATAGTGCGATCGCTCCCTGTTTTCCTCTAAGAATACGTGACTCAGGTAGATTGCAGCAAACAAACATGTTTGTATCTTTCAGTTGAGTGTAAGTAGCGCTCGCACCCCCTGTGTTGCCCAGTATTGGCTGTAAATGAATGCAAACACTGTACATAAAAGGCATTTCATAAAAAAGCCCTTTCAAGGATGCTATGTGACTCTTGAGTCGAAACGATAACTATAATTTATCGCTCTTTTATTGCGGAATTTGGTGCAAAAATGATGTGGTAATAAGTTAGAATGCCACTAAACGAGGTAGGATATGGACCCACTTACTGCTGGTGCGATCGCAATTCTCGCTTTTAACGCCGCTGTTGGAGAGACGGCTAAGACTCTGACGAAAGCAACCCTTGAGAAAATAGACGTGCTACGGAAAAGGATTTGGGACAAGGTCCGGGGAAAACCAGGGGCACAAGCAGCACTGGAAAAAGCAGAGAAAGGCTCTAAAACAGATTTAGAGACAGTTACTGAGTACCTGCAAGCAGAGATGGTTAAAGATCCCAGTTTTGGGGCTGAAATAGAAAAATTAGCGCGTGAAATTCAGCAAGAGATCAACATTGGTAAAATCCAAGGTCAAAATCTTCAAAATGTGTATGGTGGAGAAGCGCAACAGAACAATGCTAATAACACCAATGCTCCAGTGATTCAAGGTGGTACTGGTCATACTATCACATTCACTTGACCGCAGTCGCCCGAATCGGAACGGGTAAAGTTAAATCCGCCAAATAATGTTGTTTTTAAAGGTTCTGCTAACTTTGTTGGACGACAGGATACACTAAATACACTACGTAAAAAGTTGCTTCAATCAGGTGTTGTTGCCATTTCTGCTGTTGCTGGGATGGGTGGTGTTGGTAAAACTCTGAATTAGCAACGCAATATGCACGTCAACATGAAGCTGACTACCCTGGTGGTATTTGTTGGTTGAGTGCTAGAGAATCGAATCTGGCTGCTGAAATTGTCCAGTTTGCTCAGATTTACATGAAACTGGAAGTACCGCAGAAAGATTTTCGTGAAAGAATGCTGAATCTTACTGAACAGGTAGCTTGGTGTTGGCAGAATTGGCAACCATCAGAGGGACTGGTATTAGTTGTATTAGATGATGTCACGAATTTAGCGAGTTGTCGAGAGTTTTTACCAGGGGGAAACCGTTTCCGCGTTTTGATGACAACGCGACTACGAAACCTAGATTCCAATATTGAAGAGATATCCTTAGATGTGCTGTCACCTAAAGAAGCTTTGCAATTATTGAAAAAGCTTGTGGATGAAAAACGGGTGCAAAAGGAAGAGAAAGTAGCAGAAGAATTATGTGAATGGTTGGGATATCTACCTTTGGGTCTGGAGTTGGTGGGACGGTATCTAGCAGAAGATCCGAATTTATCTTTAGCTTTGATGTTGCATAATCTAAACAAGCAGCGGTTGCAATCAGAAGCAATAAGCCCTTCAGAACAGCAACGGCTTTCAACCTTAAATCCAGCACAGCGGGGAGTACAAGCAGCTTTTGAATTAAGCTGGGATGAACTTGATTCTAGGACGCAAGATGTTGGTAAGTTGTTAAGCTTGTTTGCATTAGATGTAATTCCTTGGAAATTGGTAGATAATACCAGTCAGTTACTCTCGTGGGCAGAGTCAGATGTCATCAAAGCAAGAAAGCAACTCTACAAACGACATTTGATTCAGATTGTGGCAGAAAAAGAAAATTGCTACAGAATTCATCCCTTAATTCGGGAGTTCTTACGAAACAAATTGGCTGAGTCAGAATCTGGAGGGTTTTTTGCATGGTTTTGTTATGTTTTAAAAACTAAGAAGCTGCTAAGACCAAAAATAACCAAGGCTTTTGTACAGACAATGGTGGCGATCGCTAAAGGTATTCCTCAATCCCCAACTCAGGACTTCATTCAGTCAGTCAAAGATGCTATCCCTCATTTAGCAGAGGTAGCACGGAATCTGATTGATGCAGTCAGTGATGAAAATTTACCTTGGGTTTTTACTAGCTTGGGTAAATTTTATCAAGGACAGGGTTTGTATGCGCTGGCTCAAGCTTGGTTAGAGCAATGTGTATCAGTAGTACAATCTCGTTTGGGAACTGAGCATCCCGATGTCGCCATGAGTTACAACAACTTGGCTTATCTCTACAATGGCCAAGGACGCTACAGTGATGCTGAACCATTGTATATTAAAGCATTAGAACTATACCAACGTCTACTGGGATCTGAGCATCCCGATGTCGCCACCATTTACAACAACTTGGCTCTACTCTACAATGGCCAAGGACGCTACAGTGATGCTGAACCACTGTATATTAAAGCATTAGAACTATACCAACGTCTACTGGGATCTGAGCATCCC
>CAZZYE010001205.1:0-2601 GCA_964658145.1 uncultured Stigonema sp. | reverse complement strand
ATCCTAATTATGTGATTTTTAAGTAAAAATTTTGATATCTCTTCTTGAAATTAATATATGTAGATGTGAAATTACGATCGCTTATTTAAAATTATTGAAAAATTCTAGTATTAATTTATACAAGAAGCAACGCTAAATTTAAGATTAGAGTCCCCAATATCGGAATCCTAAATCATTCATGAAAAATTTTAAGTAGTGTAGGGTGGGCACTGCCCACCAGATCCGGGTTTTGGAGGGCAGTGCCCAACGCCACTCCTCTCAACGCGGGGAACCCCAACGGGTTCGCCAGTTGCCTACGGAGGGAAACCCTCCTTCAGCACTGGTCTCACCGCGCACTCTTTGTGGCTCCCCTACGTAAATTTCAAAAATCAAATATGATTCCTATAGTTGTCAGTGATAAAAAAGAAATGACAACTAGACACTGAGTATATATGGCAACAGAAATTTCAGAACAGGCGTTATCGCTTTTGCGCTACTGTCTTGATAACTCCACAGCTGACTTTCGTGCTGGACAATGGGAAGCTATTGAAGAGTTAGTACAGAAGCGATCGCGTCTACTCGTCGTTCAACGTACTGGTTGGGGTAAAAGTCTAGTTTACTTTTTAGCAACTCGCTTGTTCCGAGATCAAGGTGCTGGTTTTACTCTTTTGATTTCACCACTACTAGCGCTGATGCGAAACCAAATTGCCGCAGCGCAACGCATTGGCGTTAAAGCCGCTACAATTAACTCCAGCAATACAGATGAGTGGGAACTTGTACAAACGCAGTTGCTAGCAGGAGTTATAGATATCCTACTCATTTCCCCCGAAAGACTGGCTAAGGATGAATTTCGAGAAAAAATTCTTTTACCAGTATCTCAGAGAATAGGCTTATTTGTCGTTGATGAAGCTCACTGTATTTCCGATTGGGGACATGATTTTCGCCCTGATTATCGGCGGATTGTCAGAGTTTTACAAGCACTTCCGCAAAACATCCCAGTCCTTGCCACAACCGCCACAGCTAACAATCGAGTGGTGAATGATATTATTACTCAATTGGGATCAAACCTACGTGTACTAAGAGGTACTTTAACCAGAAAAAGTTTACATCTACAAAATATTTTTATCCCTAGTCCAGCAGCACGAATGGCATGGTTAGCCCAACAGCTTCCTAATTTACCAGGGAGTGGTATTATTTACACATTAACTGTTAGAGATGCTGAACGAGTTGCTGATTGGTTAAGAACCCAGAGTATTGATGCTAAAGCATATCATAGCGACTTAGATAGTGATGAGCGTGTTGCCTTAGAAGAGCAACTTCTCAAAAACGAAATCAAAGCGTTAGTAGCAACTACAGCTTTAGGAATGGGTTTTGATAAACCAGATTTAGGGTTTGTCATTCATTACCAACGCCCTGGTTCTGTTGTACACTATTATCAGCAAGTAGGACGAGCAGGTAGAGCAGTAGAAAAAGCCTACGGAATTCTTCTCAGCGGTGATGAAGATGATGAAATTACTAACTACTTCATCAGTACAGCATTTCCTCCAGAAGCTCATACACAACAAGTTTTAAACATCCTTAACCAAGCGGCAGATGGTCTTTCTGTTGCTCAGTTAGAGCAGCAACTCAATCTTTCTAAAGGACAAATTGATAAGGTTTTGAAACTGCTGTCGCTTGAATCTCCCGCACCTGTAACTAAGCAAGGTTCAAAATGGTATGCTACCGCAGTATCTTATCAACCTGACCCTGATAAAATAGAAACATTAACACAAATCCGCCGCCAAGAACAAGCTCGAATGTTGGAATATATGCAAAGTCAACAATGCTTAATGACTTTTCTGGCGGCAGAATTAGACGATCCAAATCCGACTGCTTGCGGTAAATGTGCTGTGTGCTTGGGTAGACCTTTATTACCAGAAACTTACGAAATCAAACTTGTAAATCAAGCAATTCAGTATTTACGTCGCAGTGACCAAATTATTGAACCGCGCAAAATGTGGTCTTCACAAGCATTGCCAATTTACGGTTTTTCGGGAAAAATTAAAGACAATTTAAGAACAGAGGAAGGGAGGGCGTTATCTCTATTAGGTGATGCTGGTTGGGGAGAGTTAGTCAAGCAGGGGAAATATCGAGATAATTATTTTGATGATGCACTGGTGGAGGGTGTATTTGAAATGATTCAACGTTGGCAATCGCAGCCGAGTCCGACTTGGGTGACTTGTGTTCCCTCATTGAATCGTCCAGAACTTGTACCGAATTTTGCTCAACGGCTGGCTGAAAAATTAGGCTTACCCTTTATGCCAATTGTGCAGAAAATTCGCCAAAATCAGTTACAGAATAATCTGCGCAATAGCTACCAACAAGCTAATAATTTGGATGGTGCTTTTGCGGTTGACTTTTGGGAAGGAATCAGCGGTTCTGTGTTCTTAGTTGATGATATAGTTGATTCCCGTTGGACTTTTACTGTCATTGCGGCACTTTTGCGTCGTGCTGGTAGTGGATTGGTTTTTCCTATGGCATTAGCAGTTAATACATTTAGTCAAGGTGATTAGAGGTCATTTATAAAGCAATACGGTTCAGTTAAGGCTTGATCCCCCCTAGCCCACGCCAGTCGCCTACGGA
>CAZZYE010001204.1:0-2602 GCA_964658145.1 uncultured Stigonema sp. | reverse complement strand
TCCCTGTTCCCTTTTTTTTGTAATGATGCCGTAATAAACGAAGAAGCTGCACTGTTAAAATATTTTAGCAGTGTCACGGATCACAGATTTAATGTATTATAAGGTGGAATTCCTTTAAACCTTTGCGATAAATTCTGATTAAGTTTGATATAAAAACTTAATATATACTTGTTTTGCCAATATAATTCATCCTATGATAAGGGTTTTTGCCTTACTTATATGAGCCTGCGATTATTTGCCCGAGCTTTGGCAGGGGTTGCGAAAGTGTTTGGAATCGCCTCCATGACAGCATTTGCCACTGCTGGCATCCTTAATCAACCAAGCTATGCTGGAGGCACTCGCTTTTACTGCGATCGGATCAGCGGTGTACCCGTAACATTTGCTCGCACTCAAGACGGGAGGAAAATGCCAGTGCTTTACTGGGCTACTACCAAAAATTCCTTCCCTCCACCTTGGACGCCTGTGCGGCGCTGTGAGGAGGTATCTCGAAGATTTCAGATCAACTTTGATAACGGTACGCTGAAATTCATCAATGCAGGTACGCTCCTAAAACAACCTGTTGTTTGTGGTGCTATTCGCAAAGACGATCCTTGTACGTACAACACTTTGTTATTCACTCTCAAGCGTACTAGCGATCCCAAAAGTGTCCTCACAAATCTACTAGATCGCCGTGAGTTGGGAGTCAGAAACTTATCGGTTGTGACTTACACACCTGTTGACAGTAGTGTTGAAAGTCAGTCAGCAACCACGAGAAATGGAAAGGTTACGACTTCCACTGATATTGAGATTCTAGTCGGGAATCAGCAACCAGCAGTGGGAACTGTTTCACCCGATGGAAAGTAAAGTATCCGCAGGCACTAGTACCGCGTTGCAGAATTAAAAATTAAAAATCGTGTTCGCGTTCGCGAAGCGTCTCCGTCAGGAGAAGCGTCTCGAAGAGAAGCGTTGCGAGCGAAGCGAAGCAATCTAAAAGCTTATAGCATAAGCTTTTCGCGCTATTCCTCTAATGGTTGCTTTATTTACGCCGTCTTGTACTAGGGAGCAGCAGCACCTTCTGATTCAATGTCAAACGATTTAATCATACTTTCTGCTGTATGGATATACTTATCGTAATTATCTAGTTTCGCTGTATAAATGATTACGTATGCTTTATCAGCTTTTAAAGTAAAAACTTGCAAACTTTTTAAATGATTTTTCCCATCTGTGATGGTAGAAACTAATTGATTCGCTGGTTTGTTTGCCAAAGTCGTTGAAGTTTGCTCTATCTTAGCAGCTGGCTGATTATTTTTAATTTCCTTAATTAATAAATTTGTATATTCTTCTAATGTCAAAGGTTTTACTAAGTCTTCAACTCTAATAGTCACATTTTCTGTGAATTTATCTGCATTAGTTTGTTTAGGTGAAATAAATGTAACGACTTCTTGAGTAATTGCGTTTTCTATATCTTGTCTTACCCAATTTTCCGGATATTTTATCTTAATGTCATTAGCAGAATTTTCATATTCACGGTTCAAGACAATTTCTTTTCGAGTTGTAAATTGCAATAACGTGACAATAACAGTGGCGAGTAGTACTGAAGACGCAACAGAGATGGAAACTTTCCTCTGTGGTGTTCTGCGTGGGCGTTGTACAGTTGCAGTGGTTGGTAGATGTGTCAGATCTGCCTTCAGGGCTTGAGGGATACCAGAGGTTTTCTCCACATTCAAATCTTGCAACACCTGAACTGCGTTCTTGTAACGCTGGCGAAAGTCATAGCGCACCATTTTATCTAAAACTTGTGCAAAATAAGGGCTAACATGCGATCTCTCACGCCAAATAATTTCCCTATTAGTATCTTTTGGTAATTTAACTGGAGGTATTCCTGTCAAGGCTTGGATACCAATCATTCCCACTGCATAGACATCGCTGCTGAAGTGTGGGTTTCCATCAGCTTGTTCACTGGGCATATAGCCGCGAGTACCAATGGCAACAGTAAAACTCGTTTGCCCAAAAGAATTAACTTCTTGGGTAGTAATTTGTTTGACAGAACCAAAATCAATCAGCATGATTTTGCCATCTTGTCGTCGTCGGATGTTGGAAGGCTTGATATCCCGGTGAATAATCCCCTGCTGATGAACCTCGGCTAAAACGAACAAAATCTCCTGCAAAAGTTTACTCACCTGGACTTCACTCAGGGGCTTGCCCGGAGGCAGTTCTTGGCTTAAGTCTTGACCTGCGATATATTCTTGAACCAAATAAAATTCCTGATTTTCCTCAAAATGAGCTAGCAATCGCGGGATTTGGTCATGTTTACCTAGCATTTCCAGAATTATTGCTTCTTGGTCGAAAAAACGTTTTGCTTCCGCTAAGGTATTTGGGTCAGTGTTGAGTGGTCTCAGCTGCTTAACAACGCATTTCGGATGACCCGGTCGTTGCGTGTCTACGGCTACGAAAGTAATACCAAACGCCCCTCGCCCCAGTTCAGCAACAATTTCGTAACGTCCACCTAGCTTAATTCCTTTCATTAAATTTACCCTACATAAATGGAAATGCTGACTTACCGATAGTTCAATACCGTTCAGTTAAGGCTTTGATCCCCCCTAACCCCCCTTAAAAAGGGGGG
>CAZZYE010001203.1:0-2602 GCA_964658145.1 uncultured Stigonema sp. | reverse complement strand
AAAAATAAGCTGTCTCTTGCCCCCAAGCATACTATTAGGGGTTTCACTTCAAGTAGCAGATAGCACCCAATTGAGTGATGTGAGTTTTGCGGGTGCGATCGCGTTCCTACTAAGACTTACTTATGGTACAAAAAGACCCGATTATGCATAACATGCGCGATCGCTACTGTCCGCATTGTCTGTATCTGCTTGTTTCAGCTATCTACAATCCACGTTCCATCTGACTGAGAGTGCATAAGTTGAGTTCACTTACACCTACTTAAGAATATAGCGAAACGGACTTATGTCCGAGAGCGCTTTAAAACTTTACTTAGTTGAGGTAATTGATGTCTTATGCACCATGGTAGTTCCCACACAATCAAAATTTTGGATAGGGCGTAAGTTCTACCTACGACATTTACCCGAGCAATCGGGCTTGACTTTTTCTCTGACAACTATGAGCTAGATCAAAGAAATTGTTGAGAAAAATTATCAGAGTAAAGGTAGTTCAACAGTACGAGGATAGCGATATGACTTTTACAAAAGCAAAGACAACTGCATCTCAAAGTGAATTAAAAATCCTTAAAAGGAAAAGCTTAGTAGCTCGATGGCTCAAAGATGAAAATTATAAACTTTATTGTCAATGGGTTGTTGAAGATTGAACTAGTTCAATGCAACAGCATACATGACTCGCAGCATCTTTGAATTCAAGAAAAACTAAGTTATTACAAATGTAACCGCATATTTTTCAGGAGATAGAAACCTCATGCTTCAACCACACAAAGGACAAAATTATTCCATTGTTGAGCGTATTAGCATTGCTTCAGCTTATATTGTCACTTTCTACTTCATGAGTCTCATAATTATTCCTCAGAATATTCCATTTCTAGGAAATAATGTTTCGTCAGAGTCTACGGCAGTTACTGATTAAATGGTTGTTTAAAGTTCCGAATGTCAGTAGACCGAAAAGTTTTGCGCCTTCGCCCGCCGTCACGCCAAGGCAATCGGGTGAGGGACTTTGGAGACAGGTGAGACGAGTTGTATTAAAGCTCAAAAAGCCAACTCGCAACTGTGACAATGAAATTGCAATTTTGACGATGCTTCCAACGCCGAAAGTTCCCGCAGCAGTTGTCACAGAACTTTACCGAGAAAGACGTAGCGTTGAAAATCTGTTTCAAAGTGTGACGGAAAATTACGAGTGCCAAATTCAAACTTTGGGCTATCCAAAAGCTGCATTATTTTCGTTTTGCCTCGCATTAGTCGCTTACAACATTTTAGCAACCGTCCGTGGGGTATAAATATACATCCCAGCTTAACGCCTAGGGTAATGCCCTCCAAAATCTGTAACATTTTGTACCGTCAAGCAATTTATTAAAGGAAAAAATAGAAAATATCCTACCAAGATTAGGCTATCCTGAAAAGAATCAGAGATTTGTCGAATGAAGTCACGATGAAGCTTGCAGGACGAGTCAGTCAAGTAAAGCCTTCTTTAACCTTAGCCATCGCAGCGAAAGCTAAGGCAATGAAGGCAGAAGGAATAGATGTTTGTAGTTTTAGCGCAGGAGAACCAGATTTTGACAGCCCAGCGCATGTCAAAGCTGCGGCAAAAAAAGCTTTGGATGAAGGTAAGACCAAGTATGGACCAGCAGCAGGAGAACCAAAGTTAAGGGAAGCGATCGCCCACAAGCTCAAAACCGATAATGGTCTTGATTACAAAGCAGAAAATGTCATCGTCACCAACGGCGGTAAACATTCTCTGTTCAACTTGATGCTGGCACTGATTGAAGCAGGTGATGAAGTCATTATCCCTGCACCCTACTGGCTCAGTTACCCGGAAATGGTGACGCTTGCAGGTGGAAAGCCAGTCATTGTTAACACAGATGTTGCCAGTGGATACAAGATTACCCCTGAACAACTGCGCTCGTCAATTACACCGCAAACAAAGCTATTTGTCCTCAACTCACCATCAAATCCCACTGGGATGGTTTATACACCGAATGAAATTAAGGCGCTGGCAGAGGTAGTCGTTGATACCGACATCCTTGTCGTTTCCGACGAGATTTACGAAAAGATTCTTTACGATGGTGCAGAACACGTCAGTATTGGTTCGCTTGGCGAGGAAATTTTTGCCCGAACCCTGATTAGTAACGGCTTTGCCAAAGCTTACTCGATGACGGGGTGGCGCATAGGTTATTTGGCAGGACCAAAGGAGATAATTCAAGCCGCGAGTACCATACAAGGACATAGTACATCAAATGTATGTACCTTTGCTCAGTATGGTGCGATCGCTGCTTTGGAAGGTTCACAAGATTGTGTAGAACAAATGCGCCTAGCTTTTGCTAAACGGCGACAGGTGATGTTAGAAAGACTTAACGCCATTCCCGGATTGAATTGTCCGCAACCAGACGGCGCTTTTTACATGTTTCCAGATATCAGCAAAACAAAGCTCAAATCTCTAGAATTTTGTAACTCCCTGCTGGAAAAAGAGCAAGTTGCAGTCATTCCTGGAATAGCCTTTGGTGCTGATGACAATATTCGGCTTTCCTACGCTACGGATATGGCAACAATTGAGAAGGGGATGGATAGATTGGAGAAGTTTGTTAGAGAGTGTTAGTTGTTAGTT
>CAZZYE010001202.1:0-2604 GCA_964658145.1 uncultured Stigonema sp. | reverse complement strand
AATTACCTCTTTTTATCTGCTTGGAGGTGGGAAAATAAACTTTGCCAATCGATAAGTGCGTTATTTTCTCCCTCTTTCACCTCAAACGTGACATTGCACGCTTTCGTTTGTTGTAGCGCTTCTACACAAAGTTGAGCAACATCCTCACGACTGATTTTTCCTCTGATGTTGTCACCTTGGTCAAAGATTAACTCCTTGCCTCCTGGTTCTTCAGTCAACGCGCATGGTCTGATAATCGTATAAGGAATTACACTTTCCCTTAAACTATCTTCTCCCTTCAACTTCCACGTTAGAATTCCTCCTAATTGGTCATTTAATCTCACCGCTGGCGGTTCTTCATCTAAATTGATTCCAGGGCGTCCAGGACGAGTAACACCCGCTGAACTAATCAGGACAAACTGTGGTAAATTTGCCCCACCATAAGCTTTAATTGATTCCACTTGCAAAGCGAAACCACCTGGTGAAAATTTGGGATTTAATTCGCCGTCATATTCAAACTTACTCAACATCAGTTGAAATGCACAAATTTTGCTAGCGTCAATTGGCGGACAATCTTTCACAGTTTTTGCCCGAAATCCGGGAATCAAATCTCTAAACGGAATGCGAATATCTATCCAGGTGTTTGCTACAGTGTCAAAAGAATAGCTGTAAGCAATACTATCCCATTGTTCTTCTGTACGTAGGATGAATTTATAGCGTTTACCGTCGCCTCTGACACGCAATTCCACACCTTGATAACCAGATAAATTGAAAGGTGGAGTGAAATTTTTCGTTCTTACAGAAGCAAATCCCCCAGAGTTAGCGGTTGAGACATTACCTGCAAACAAAGCTGTGTCTTCCACTAATTGGATATTACTTTCACTCACACCACCCATGACCACATCATCGACAGCACCCCAGTTATTCTTTAATTCAGTTGATGGATTTGTGAAATCAAATAATAGTTTTTCACCTACCTTCGGCAGGTATTTAGCTGCTGCTGCTACCAAGTTTTTTACACCTTGATATTCTACGTTTTCTGGGGTGTCGCCTACGATTTCTGGTAGATAAAATTTGACACCTTGATAATATTTAGCTCGTTCTGGTGTGTCTCCTTCTACAGGTTGCACACGAACTGCTGTACAACACACCACAGCTTGGATATTTGCCATAACGAGGGAAGTCAAAGTTTCTGGTTTAGTGATATCCGCAACTACAAAGTCAATTTCGTTACCTAATATTGACCGTGCTTTGTCAATGTCTCGGACAAGCGATCGCACTTTATAACCTTGTTCAACCAGTCGCCGCACCACTCGCTTACCCACACCACCTGTCGCACCTGCTACTAGTATTACACCCACTTGTTTAGCTCCATCAAGTCTATCTTTATTATCCTGGGAACGACCTTGAAATAATTCTTGTATCCAATTGAAGAATGGGATAACCTCAAAATAAGTAAGGGTTTGGATGAATCTACCTAAGTCCCATTGAGAGCGATTATTGTCAGTCATACTAAGTCCTTTGTTCTTTGTCTTTTGTCATTAATCATTTGTCATTTGTCTTTTTTGACGAATAACTAAACTAATGACTGATGACCAATGACCAATGGTTATGTTGTAAATTCAGACACCAAGTGTGTTCGCAATAGATGGTACTGCAAAGAGAAATTCATGAGGGTAGCAAACTATGCTTCAATTTCAACCCCCTGGTTTTGGGCAGAAAGTCATCAATACCTCCTTGGGGTTTATGGTTTACTATACCCAAACGACTGCACCTTGGTTGATTGCCGAGACTGTTGATTTACCAGATCTTGTCTTCCTCCACAACTTTGGTGGCGGTGCATCTGCCTATGAATGGTCGAAAGTGTACCCCGCCTTTGCTACTACTCATCGTATTTTAGCCCCGGATTTAATCGGTTGGGGTGAATCAGCTCATCCGGTGCGAGATTACCAAATTAGCGATTATCTGACAACCATAACAGAGTTTATTAGACATACTTGTCGCTCAAGAGCGATCGTGGTCGCGTCTTCTTTGACAGCTGCTTTGACTATTCGCCTCGCCATTCAACAACCTTTTTTATTCCAAGCATTATTTCTGGTGTGTCCATCTGGGTTTAATGATTTTGAGCAAAGTGCTGGGCGCAGGCTTCCACTTCAGATGATCAATACGCCGCTGCTAGATAGTTTAATTTATGCCATTGGCGCAGAAAATGAAGTTGCGGTACGTAACTTTTTGCAAAGTTTTCTGTTTGCTAAACCAGAACTTGTGTCTGAAGAAATGGTGCAGGCTTATTTAGCCTCTGCACAACAAAAGAATGCTAAGTTTGCAGCATTGGCATTTTTACGAGGCAACCTTTACTTTGACCTGAGTTTGTATATTCAGCAACTCACAATTCCTACGGTTATATTTTGGGGCGACTCGGCACAATTTACCAGTGTTAAATTAGGGCGTAATTTAGCTTCTTTGAATCCAAATGTAATTCGAGATTTTCAAGCGATCGCACATGCAGGAGTGCTGCCTCATTTGGAAATGCCAGAGGTAGTAATTGGTTTGTTGCAACGCTATTTGTAAATCGCTAATGGCTAAGGTCAAACTGGCAATTAGCAATTAGCAATCAACAATTAG
>CAZZYE010001201.1:0-2606 GCA_964658145.1 uncultured Stigonema sp. | reverse complement strand
TCAACAGCTAAGCGATCGCCAATTGCCACGCTACCACTGGTAATAATAAGAGCCAAAACACCTGTTTGTGTATGGTGCAAATGCTTTTGCAGCAGAGAAAGCAGGGCAATATCTTGTTCTCCTGTTTCTGGATTGACATGAATATTTAAGCAGCGATTTATCCGGGCTGTAATAGCAATTCGCGCATTCCCAAGTTGCATTTCTTGTCCCACCCAGTTAAATTCTTCCCAAGCAGGTACACCTTCTAAAACAATATTGGGGCGGAAACGACGCACATCCACCATTTGTCCAGCTAATTCACTCAAATGGTCAATGGTTGCTTGACTGATGAGGGAAATATGCACTGCTTCTCTGTCAGGATAGCGAGTTTTATCAAATTCTCCTACAAACTGTAGAGGTACACGGTTAGGGTGTCGGGCAGATGGACTGGGGTAAATTCCTGCTAGGTAGCCAGTGAAGAAGGTAGCAATGCGATCGCGCCCTGTTGGACTCAACGTATCGGCAACCAATAACTCTACACCGAGGCGCTTCACTGTTAAAGTGCCAGTATCTGGGTCATAAAAACAATCTAAAGCTGCTAGTCCTGACCAGTCGTTTTGCATGGCGAAGTTTTGCTTCTTCATCCACGGCACAGATGTCGCATCGGCACCGGTCGTGTCTTCCTTGTACATCAAGGCAAAAGCGCGATCGCCTGGTATGCCATGTCCAACTTGCAACAAAGCGCGATCGCACTTTTGCGGCGATAACCCTTTAACTGGATGAATAAATAACTGCTGAACGCAAATGTTCATTGGGTTCGTGCTAATTGCTAATTGCTAATCGCTAATGGTAACAATTAGCAATTAGCTATTAACAGGAAGTTTTTTTCCATTTTATAGCACATATAATATATGATTCTACATTTTTATGATAAAAATCTCCTAGCAGAAAATTAATACACTTATTTCTTTAGTAAATGGTGATAATTTTTTCTTATTTATTTCACATATTCTCATGATAGAACATCTTTATAACAAGCTGATAATCTGACTATAATTTGTCTGTCCTGATTTCAGTATTACGTAAATTTACGGTAGCGATTAGTTAACTCCTTCAGCTAGAGTCCTTAATTATAAACATAGCTAATTCTCGCAATAGTAGCAAAATTCAACAGCTATGCTAGTTAAATTTAGTAAATGTGTTAAATGTAAATTTATTGTATAAGTCTTGAACAGTAGAGACGCGAAATTTCGCGTCTCTACATTCTTTTTCGGAGATGTCTATTTCCTTGCGTCGCCCAGTTTATATATGCACGAAGCGCGCATATATGCCAAATTCAGTTGTAGCAATATTTAAAATTGCCATAAAGCTTGACCAAAACGTCAACGTAATTCATAATTACCTCACGCATAAATACGGAGACAAGAGATAAAGATGTAGAGCATTATTTATTATCGATAATAAATAATAGTGCGCGTACCTCAATTACGAATTACTAATTATTTGTTCAGGGTACGCCTCTGCGTAAAACAAAGCTAACTTGCTGAAGTACGGGAAAAGCTAAAGAGAGCATGTCAGTTTTGCAGAAATATAGTTTCTTGTGGCATAGGCGTCTTGCCCGTTCATCTCTCTGATCTGGCAAGATGCCTCCCCGACAAAAGGTAAATTTACAAAGCGCAGATACTTCTAAAGCTAAAGCAGGAGTGTCTACCACCACCGTTACTAGTAATACCCCAAAACAATAAATTGTCCCCATGCATCGATGCCAAGGGCTAGGATGCAATAAATGAAAGAAGGGCAAAAACAGAAACATTCCCACAAACACGTAAATAGCAAGATATGGCTGTTTTAGAAACTCCCCAGGAACTAGATCAAAACGTAAATCTCGCACCATAACAAACCTCTGTTAGTGTTCAAGAGACAACTATTGATGATGGGGAAAACCTGAAATTAGGAAGTTCTCTCCCATTAGGTAAATGGGACGCCCTGATAATGCAGACAAACTTTTCTAAAACTCATGTATTTTACATGCGGTTTGATCTGCTTACTTAAGAATACACATTTTCCTAGCAAAAAGCTACCACTATAAAATTAATACTATTCGCCTAGAAAATGGTGATAAATATTGCTTATTAATTGCCAAAATTGTTGTGCAAAAAGTTATTTTTACTTAATTCAAAGCGCTCCTGTTTTTTTCGCTTTTGACTCATATGGTTAACAATATTCTTGACTTGCTGAATACTGAGGTGTTGCTCTTTACTAACTTGCTCAATGCTAGAATTATTTACTTGTAAGTAAATATTTTCCTCATATCTTTGTGTGTACTTCCTACGCCAATCAATAAACTTCAATTGCTCTGTAATGTAGCGTTGGCAACCTTTACAGTAAAACTGACGGCGTGGCAATTTCAAGTAAACTTCCTTACCGAAAGCTGGTAAGTCTCTGACTATAATCGGTCTTGTTTGATTAAGTTCTTCCGTATATTTACGGCAATGTAGACACTTAATTGCTGTGGCTAAAATATTTAATTGAAAAAACATCGAATCCTCGGAAGAATTCCAAGATTCTATAGCTACGCCAGGTAAATTCAGTAAATGTGTTACACGTAAATTCGTCATCAAAATGTC
>CAZZYE010001200.1:0-2610 GCA_964658145.1 uncultured Stigonema sp. | reverse complement strand
GGGAACTGGCGTTAGCGAAGCGGTAGCGAGGAACGAGCGTCACCCGAAGGGCGTCACGTCTCTACATTCTTTTTCGGAGATGTCTATTGACAGAAATACTTAAGTATGGCTCCGGATGAGTCCGGCAATCCGTAGACTCAGATCTTGCACCAGCCCTTGGCGAATAGAATTCGCGGCTATACAAACCAAGTCCGCCTGCGCGGACTCACGGGAAATTAAGGGTCTGAAACCCGCGTTCGGCTTTGCCGTTGCCGAAGGCTAGGCGGGTTTTGTCCGTGTAGCCGCGACTTACAGTCGCCAGGTGCAAGATGTAAGTAGACCAAAATATGACCGTAGGGGCGCGGAAACCGCGCCCTGACAATGTGGGGCTTGCACCTTTATGTGTGAACTCGTCCGTCTTAAATGACCGAATTCCATCATACATATGATGCTTAATTTTTATAGTGCGTAAATCCTATATATGTAGGGGAGGCACCAAGAGTGCGCGGTGAAACCAGTGCACTTATGAGGGTTTCCCGCTACTAGGCAACTGGTGAAATGATTTACGCTTCTATAGTTGGATGATAAAAAGTTTAAAAACTTAAAAAAACTTAATATAAAGCTTGCAGAATTATTTCGTGGTGTCAACTAAATCAGTATATTAGCTTGATATTAGATTGATAATTCATCATAATACTCTACATTTTATGAATGCAATACTTGTGAGAAATGAAGGAGCAAAGATGGCTACATTGATAAAATTCAAACAGTTGAGTCAGCGCCAATTTGCTTATGTAAGAATATCTGGCGCGAACGTCCTAGAAGAAATGTATTCCAATGAGATTCGACATTATGTACCTGATATCCCAACTTGACATAAAGCTGCCGTGCTTGATGGTTATCTTCCAAAACATGGAGGTATAAGTCCTGAAATCCCCAACTCATAACGACTTTTTCACAAGCTGCAAGCAACTTTGAGGCAGCACCCTGCTGACGGTATTTCGGGTGGACAGCTAAATTAGACAGGTAAGGAAAACTCTTATTAACCTGTGTCCAACCATCAGTGAAACGCAGACCAAGTTCTACAGTTCCAACTAAGTTATTTGCCGCATTAGTAGTAGTGTCAACGGCAACTAAACAGACTTGGTGGGGTGAAGCTGTTGCTAAACGGTGTCTTAGGTCTTCGTAAATACCTAAACGTATTAACGGGAAAGCCCATCCCCATATACCATTTTGTTTGTGAAAGCTTTCAGTAATGATTTGGGCAACACCAGTCAAATCAGCAGATGTAGCCGGACGGATTTGGAATTGGCACGAAGCCCCAGCGAGGGCATCTGTGACTGGTTCTTGGTGAGATGATTGAAAAAACCAGGGTATCAAGGCTAGCTATTGGTTGATTTTATGCGACGAAAATCTTCTCAAATATCCTAAAACATCATTAAACCTGTAAGAAAACTTTCTGGGATGACGGCAATCAACTACGGTATTGACCTCTAGCGGGCTGATTGTCCTAATTGCTAAATTGGAAAGAGTACTTTGTCTAATAGTATACTTTGCCCATAAATCTTATAGTTGTAATATTGCTGACTTTACCATGACTAACATAAATAAAATTTATCTAAAAGTGTTAGCGCCAGTGCTGGAGCGGGAAAACTTAATATGCGGCTACAGCTGGATCATTCAGCCAGCAGAGCTTGCTGTAAACGTTAATACACAGTTCTCGCCGGAGGTGAGGCAAGATTTGGCAACTAAACATCTTTTCTCTAAGAGTACAACTGATCATCAACTGAATTGGGGTGCACCAGAACAAATGGTAGTCGGCTCAAATTATTGAGGCAAAGGGCTGTGAGTACATACTTCTACTCATCTATTCAGCACTTATGTAGGCAAACAGCCTTATCGCTCGAAATGCTCTGCTGTCAACTGACTCAGAAAAATCTTTACCCGATCAGATTATTCTTTATCCGACTGCCATTGCAGCAGGAAAGCGGTGCATGAAATCCCAAGCAAACAGTAAGCCTAAAATTTTGGTTGTCGATGACGAACCTGACAACCTTGACTTGCTTTACCGCACCTTTTATCGCGACTATAAAGTGCTAAGGGCAAGTTCAGGTCCAGCTGCACTGGATTTGCTGGCACATGAGGGAGATGTATCAGTCATCATCTCCGATCAGCGAATGCCGATGATGAGCGGTACAGAATTTTTGAGCCTAACAGCGGCTCAATATCCAGATATCATCCGGATTATCTTAACTGGCTACACTGATGTCGAAGACCTGGTGGAAGCAATTAACGCTGGTAAGGTATTTAAATATGTCACCAAACCGTGGGAAGCAGAGGAACTCAAAACAGTGGTACGCCAAGCCCTGGATACCCACAATGTCCTAAAAGCCCGCACCCGCGAACTAACCCGCACACTCCGTCAGGAATCGCTGCTGAACACCGTCACAAATACGATTCGCAGCGCCTTGGACTATCGCCTAATTCTCCAAACAATAGTAGATACCGTCGGGATGATGCTGGAGGTGGACGTTTGCCTCTTGCGTCCCTTTCAAGATGACCAGTTGGTAGATGAAGGATTTATTTATCAGAAGGCTCCTTTTCAGGGAGATGAGGGAGATAAGGGAGATA
>CAZZYE010001199.1:0-2613 GCA_964658145.1 uncultured Stigonema sp. | reverse complement strand
AATCAGTTGTCATCCAATCCCGTACCGCCACATGACCTTCAACGCCATTAATAAATATCGGCAAAGGTATCAAACCAGCTTCTTCAAAATAGCGGATCAATTGGGCAATGTAAGGTTGCTTGGTAACAACGTGCTTGCGGTAAAGTAAAATTCCGACGGTAGGGGCGGGGTTTCCCCGCCCGTACAGTAGGGGCGCGGTTTCCGCGCCCTTACGTGAGTAGGAATTGCTGATTTTCCCTATTCCCCTATTGCGATACCACTCCAGATATTCACGGGGAGATTCAAAATAACCTGAATAGTCGGGATGTAACAGACCCATTACCGGGGTTTCGACTGGCGGGGGAATGTCGCCTACCGTTAAACCCAGATATTTTTCTGCAAGTGTCCAGAATAATGCTGCCACATTTTCTGGTCCGCCAGCATTCCAGTAACCATAGATAATTAACCAGTTACGTAAGTCTTGCACTTTTTGCACTGGCACAAATTTTAAAAGCTTTGGTCCAATTTTTAAAAAGCTAATGTAACCTGCAAGTCGGTCTTCTTCCTTACCGTTGCTGAATTTGTCGAGGATAAATTTAACTGGTTTAGGCATTCCTTTGGGGTTGTCACCAATGGCAAAAGCACCCAACTTGGTTAAACTCATCAATTCCAAAGCTGACTCGAATACGAGGCGGATAGGAATTTGAGAGACGCGATCGCGCAACCACAAAACCTGATCGTAATCAAATAGCAAGCTGCCAAAAAACACATCAGCGTTATGAAGTGCTGCTTCTACCTCTCTTGGCGAGGTGGTAATGTCGCGATCGCTAAACACCCGGATATCCAACTCTTGCACGCGAGAGTTAGCTAGATACGCCGCTTTCCGGTACAAGTCAGCGTTGAACGATTCAAACCCAGCAATCAGGATAATGCGTTTCATGCCCTTGACCCACGAAATATCTATTCAATTCAATTTTAAGCTTGTTAATTGCTAATTGTTAATTGCTAATTGCCTTTTTACCATATGTTATCTGGGGACTGGTAATGGTTTTGTAATTTTATATACCTATAAGTAAGAATCTAAAGAAGTGATTTAAAAAGCTTGCTATTAAGACTTTAGGTTGATAAAAGTGTATGGAAATAATCAGAGGTGCATTACGATGAGGTTTGGAATTGATATTGGGCATAATTGTCCTCCTGACACTGGAGTTCCTGGTGTAAAGCAAGAGGATGTCCTGACTCTAGATGTGGGAACTCGAGTTATATCCAAGTTAAAAGCGTTAGGGCATGAAGTCATAGAATGCCACCCAAAGCAAGCTGCTACAGTACGTGAATCACTCTCGAAAAGATGTCATACTGCTAACACTGCCAAAGTAGATACTTATGTCTCCATTCATTTTAATGGTTTTAATTGGCAAGCGAATGGTACAGAAATATATGCAATTAGCGATCGAGGTAGGAAAATAGCTGAATCAGTATTAAATGAAATTGTCAAATTAGGATTTTTTAATCGTGGCATTAAGAGTGGTACTCACTTATTTGTTCTGAGAAATACAGATATGCCGGCGATTCTTGTGGAATGTTGTTTCTGCGATGCACAAAAAGATATGCATCTTTTGAATGCAGAAGCGATGGCAAATGCGATTGTTAAAGGCTTAACCGGTAAATTGCCGAACTTTTCTGTTGATCTCGTACCAGATGAAGAACAGAATGTCGATACAACTATTCTCAGACTCCAAAAAGCCTTGAATCGACTAAAAATTACTGATAAAAATGGTAGCCATTTAGTAGAAGATAACCAACTGAATGCCGAAAGTTTATCTGCAATCAAGAAATTTCAGGAGATTGTGGGAATTGAACAAACAGGAACTACAGGAGTTGCAACATGGAAGGCAATTAATCTGATTTTAGCGAAACGAATTATCAGAGTAAACCATGCTGGCGGTTCAGTCGTTAGGTACTTACAACACCGTCTAGGTGTTGAGGTTAACGGTGTTTACGATCCCCAAATGGAGGAGGCGATTAAGAAATTTCAGACACAAAACGGTTTACTGGCTGATGGAATTATCGGATCTTTGAGTTGGCAGAAGTTAATTAGCTAAGGTTGGTAATTGCTAATTGCTAATTGCTAAACCTACCTAGTTGCAAGTAATAGCAGCGACAGCTTTGTATGTAGAGAAAATTGGTGGACCATGGCACGCTTTGAGTAACCTATGTCCACCCTTAACTTGTTGGAGACAAATAATATCAATTGATCAGAAGCTTAACGCTTTTCGGTTCCTTGATTGCCAGCACCTTCAGTGATCTGGTCGCTACTTCCGGACTCTGGTACGGCAGAAGGCTTAGCATCGGTTTTAGCAGAAACACCAGTCTTGCGGGTTTCTTCGTCAATGGTTGTTTGGTAGCCACCGGAAGCATTAGTATTTACTTCTTCGGGTTGTTGGTTTTGTGCTTCGTTTGGTTCAGCCATAATTACACTCCGATTACTTATTAAGTTCATATTATTTTAAGGGGTGTGTAAATGCAATTTCTTCTGTCATAGATGTAGTTATGCTTAATTAGCACCTATGTCTTTTGGATGAATTTTAGTCAGGAGTGAAGTGAGCGATCGCTAGCAAAGTAAATTAAGTACAA
>CAZZYE010001198.1:1644-2613 GCA_964658145.1 uncultured Stigonema sp. | reverse complement strand
TACTTCAATCGGTATCAAAGCATTTTCTGGTAGATAGTTGCAGAAACGACCTTCATCTGAGAGGATCAAAATCAGGCGTAGAGGATTATCTGGCGGAACTTGCAAATCTGCCCAAGGCACTGCTAGTTCTAAGCACTTGTTTAAAGCGACTTGGGCGCGACTGACACGTGGGAGCCATTGATCATGCTCTCCAGCTTCTTGAAAATGAATTGATTGCGTCAGCAAATTAATCTCTAGATGGTGGTGAAATAGGTAATTAACTGGTGCGAGATCCGGCACCTGAGTCAAGGGTGCAGGGCTATTGTGCATTGTGCTGTCGGGATAGAACCACAGCAAATTCAACTCGGCTGGCAAATCCCGCCCTAGTTGAACACCAGTTATGAAGTCTAACCGTAAGTAGAAATTTAGGTGATCCACCCCATACCAAAGCCGCTGGATAACGCTACTGTTGTGCATTGTTCCCCGTGCACCGCCTATTTCTATGCGTCCAGCTTTATCCCAGTCTTGCTCATCACCTCTGCCATCAATTACCGGGTGAATAAAGCTTTCTGGTCGGTGGTCTGCCCGTGCTTCATGAACTTCTAGAGGGTATCGGAGATAGGGCGGTATAGGTTCATTTAACGCCTGATAAATGCCACATAGATGTGAGCGAAATAATTGGTCGAAAATAGCATCCTGATTCGATGAATGTCCTTCGCCAAACCACCAAAACCAGTCGGAACCCTCTGCCGCATACAAAGATTCCCATGCTTGGGGGTTATTTTCTTCTGTTGCTTCTGGATGATTCGCAAGCGTTATCCTTGCTTTTGTTAGGTAGTCCCAAGCCCGATTTTTAGCGGGATCTCCAATCCAAGTCGTGAAGCTACCATCTACCCAAGAACCGCTGTGCAGTTGTTCTCCTGGGATGGTTGCTGTTGCAGGAAACTGTTCGAGAAATTCTGAGACAGTGACGAGTTTAAGGCGCGGTTC
>CAZZYE010001198.1:0-1634 GCA_964658145.1 uncultured Stigonema sp. | reverse complement strand
CGAGAGGGTTTGATATAAAGCTTCTAAGAAGGGTTTGCCATCTTGGGGATAAAATTCCCAGCAATTCTCACCATCCAAGGCAATAGTCACTAACCAAGGTTGTTCGTTTTCTTGGGTTCTTTGCATTCGGGCGATCGCTTGCAAGTGTCCAACTAAGTCTGCTGCTGCTTGCTTTGGCGGCATGGAACTGTAAGTAAAGCCAATTAAATCCGATAACCTATGGTCGCGGAACACAATAGACACCTCACCTGTTGAAGTTTCTAAGCGGTATGGTCGGTACAGCAAGTCTGGTTCTTGGACATTCCCCGCCCCATCGCGGTGGAAAAAGTGCTTCAGTGACGACCCCAGTACTGCTTCATCTGAGCAAATCCACTTAAATCCTTGTTCAATAATATACGGTAATATTTCTGGGCTAACTGACTGTTCCGAAGGCCACAAACCACGTGGCGGCTGTCCAAATCTTTCTTGATATAAATCCCAAGCTTTCTGCAAATGTCGAGGGATGTCTTCTGCCCACTGGAACCGATACTGAGGTAGAGTCATATTTGACACTGCTACCCGACCGGAATTTGTATCGGCAAGTAAGGGCAAGATGGGGTGAGTGTAGGGCGTGGTTGTTACCTCAATCTGCCCAGCATCTTGCATTTTCCGATGTTGTGGGATGATTCTGCCAATAATTTCTTTCTGTTTGGAGTAAATTCGCTGGCGATCGCTTAAAGTAAAATTCTCACCCTGCTTTAACCACACTGCAATTTCCGGGTCATCCCAAAACAGGGGGTCAATCCATGCCAGATTGTGCCAAGCTAATAAATCGCTATAATCTCGCAGTTGCCAATTTGCCAAACACCAAGCTTGCCCTTTCTCCTGCTGCTGTAGGTACAACTGGGCATATCGAGGATGAGGATCAATCAAGGTGTGGTGATTGGCGTCAAAAAAGTGTTGTATGATAAATTCCCGTTGTTGGAGAGTTAGTTGTTCTGTAGGTGTTAAACTTACTTCCAGATAAGGGTCAAAGGCAGTGCCTGCAATGTAATCTTCTAACTGCAATATTAACGATGGTACTAAATTCACCGTTTGGTGCAACTTAGGATAGCGTTCTAGAATTAGCACCAGATCCAAATAATCCTTAGTACCATGCAACCGTACCCAAGGCAGGCGATACGATGAAGTGCTAAGCGAAACGCCCTGGGCGGGAGATTTGTACAGCGGTTGATGTTGATGCCAGATGAAGGCGACGTAAAGGGGATGGGGCATAGGTAATAGGGGGAGTGGGGAGTAGGGAGTACAGACGTTCCGGCGGAACGTCTCTACTCCCTATTCTTTACATGATTTGCTCTACTTCCGCAATTTCTGGAATCATTTCCTTGAGGCGACGTTCAATACCCATTCTCAGGGTCATTGTGGAACTGGGGCAAGAACCGCAAGCACCTTGCAACCGCAATTTGACAATCGGACCCTCAAGTTCTACGAGTTCCACATTGCCACCATCAGAAATGAGATAAGGGCGCATTTCATCTAAGACTGTTTCGACGTTGTCAGTTGTAAGTTCCATAGTTGTAGACCTCGTTAGTTTTAGTAAGGGGAGTGGGGAAGAGACGTTCCGGCGGAACGTCTGTACGGGAGTGGGGAGTGGG
>CAZZYE010001197.1:0-2615 GCA_964658145.1 uncultured Stigonema sp. | reverse complement strand
CTAACAAATGGGAAACACTCTTACGATTACCGACTCACATATTCCGAGTCCTGTACATAAGCCTGCAATTATTCGCTTAGAACAGATTTCTAAGATTTATGGTAGTGGCGAAACTGAAGTGCGGGCACTTAACGATATCAACTTGATTGTGGAACAAGGGGAATATTGTTCAATTATGGGACCTTCTGGTTCTGGTAAATCTACAGGCATGAATATTATTGGCTGTCTGGATCGCCCCAGTTCTGGACATTATTACCTAGATAACGTCGATGTGGCGCAAATGGACGATGCTCAATTAGCACATATTCGCAACAAAAAATTGGGGTTTGTTTTCCAACAATTTCACCTCCTACAACAACTGACGGCGCTAGAAAATGTGATGCTACCGATGGTGTATGCTAGTGTAAAATCGGCAGAAAGACATGAGCGTGCAGTTGAAGCGCTCAAACGA
Organism: uncultured Stigonema sp.; assembly: GCA_964658145.1. Lineage (GTDB taxonomy): Bacteria > Cyanobacteriota > Cyanobacteriia > Cyanobacteriales > Nostocaceae > Stigonema. The sequence continues at coordinate 2,164 of CAZZYE010001197.1, read as the reverse complement.
GTAGGACTGTCTAATCGCCTCAACAATAAACCAAATCAACTTTCTGGTGGACAGCAACAACGGGTCGCGATCGCTCGTGCTATTGTCAATCATCCAGTTTTACTCTTAGCTGATGAACCCACAGGCGCACTTGATTCGCGCACAACTCAAGAAGTATTAAATATTTTTGGCGAATTAAATGCTAGTGGAATCACTGTTGTTATGGTGACCCATGAGCCAGATGTTGCTCGTCAAACTCAGCGCATTGTTTGGTTTCGTGATGGTGAGGTGGTACATTCTCACCTGAGTCCAGCAGATATTCATCAAATTGCTGTTTCCTAATAGTTCTATCTTTTTGCTCCTCTGTGCCTCTGCGGTTTAAAAGTAATTTATTTAACTTATTAGGCGCAGAGAACACAGAGTACAGAGATTAAAGAGGAATTTCTTGACCAACGCTTTTGTCCAGTGCAGTCCATTTTCAATATTTGAGGCGATCGTTGCTCAGTAAGGGCTGCAAGAGAAAGATGCGATCGCCTTAATGCGCCGCAACATGAAGCCATCCAGTTTCCAGATGTGGCGGGAGCGTGTCACTGGTCGCAAAACCAAGCATATTCAGAAACGAGGTTTGGTCTTAGCAAGATTTAAGTCAGATAATCAAAAAACATAAAAAAACCCCTGCTTAGGGGTTTTTTATTGTACCAAATATATTGAGTAAGATTCTCAATTGCTTAATAGTACAGTTGATCGCTATAGCGACAAAGGAAACGTTTAAGCAACTAAGCCCCAGCACAAACTGGGGCATTTCTTCTTGAAAGTCGTTATTGTACTATTAACTTATCGTTTTTGTAAAGCTTGTATTGCAACAAATGCAATACTCCCTTCCCACTCTTAAATTACTGCTTGGGTTGTAGACTGGGTTGAGGTATCTCACCCAGCATCTTCACATATAAATTATGTAGAGACGCGATATATCGCGTCTCTACACGCTGTTTTTTGGCTCAGGGTTTTTGTGAAACAGTCTTACGCCAGGGAAGGAGAGATTAAGGTGTAACTCCTCACGTATTGACCAACAACATTTATTTTCAGGGATTGCTAAAGAGAAAAATCAGCTACTGATTACAGGCTGGAAGTTTTGCCGGTTTGTGCTTGTGTCTCTATGGGTTTGACATCAGTGTATCCCATATTACCGACAATTGTCCGTAACACCGACATTTGCTCTTCAAATTCCAGTCCTTCTATTTGGGAAAGCAAATTGTTTGTTGCTTCAGTTGCTTTGTAGTTATCTGGCATTCCAACTACTTGATTGCCCATAGCTACCGCCCAAGCATACCAAACCAATAGCTGGTTGTTTTCTTTTATGGCTCCATAGGCACGGGAATGTTCTGTAGCCTCGCCGTTGACAATTTCCCGCATAATTGCCAGTTGCTGCTCATCCGACAATCCATAATAGCCTTCTAATAGCAACGGTGCTAGTTCTGGTTCTGCAGCCGCAGGAGCTGCGGGAGTAATCGAGTCACCCATTTTCTTGTAAACAAAATAAAGCCAAGCTAGTTTCGCATCAGTATCCAAGGCGTTAAACGCTTCCACCACTTTTAGAGTTTCAGCGCTTAGGGCTTGAGAAAAAGTTTTATCACTCATAATTCATCTCCAAGGCTATTTAAAAGTTCAAACTAAGGCGTACCAGAGTTTCTGAACCGACATCCACCTCCAAGAGAGAGAGTTTTGTTATCTGTCTTTCAACAGAGGTGAAAAATCTACCCATAGATATCAAGGTCGTGGGGGCGTACTTTGATAGAATTGCCCCATTGATAAAAAAATTTTCGGAGGGGATATTTATGCCAGAAGAAGAAGTGAAACCAAATGCCAAGGAAGCCACCCAAGACGCACAATTAGCTGCTGACAACATAGCTAGTGGTGTAGAAAAAGCGCCAACCGTCGATTTTGAAGAGGATTACAAAGCTGCACAGCAATTCAGCGTTAGTGATATCGATCGCACTGGTGAAGGTGCAAAGGCAGCTGATGCAGCAACTGCACCTGAGCAAAACATATCAAAACCAGAAGAAACAAAAGTTGAAGCCAAGCCGACTGGGAATCCCACTGATTTCGCAGATATAGCAAAGGATGTTGGTGGATATGGAAATGAAGCTGTAGGTAACGTTACCGATGATGTAGTAAAAAAAGCTTT
>CAZZYE010001196.1:0-2616 GCA_964658145.1 uncultured Stigonema sp. | reverse complement strand
ACTTATGCTAATGTACCAAAAGCTCAAAATAAGTTAAAAATGGATTATTCTGTTGCTGTTGCTGCACTCAAACAATCAGATCCCATCTTGGCACCCATCATTGAGCAAGTCGGTGACTGCAAACTTGACCAAGTGCAGCAAACTGGAGATTTACTATTTTCCCTATCTAGGTCAATTCTCTACCAGCAACTTTCTGGCAAAGCCGCCGCCGCAATTCATCACAGGTTTCTCCAGCTTTATGCTGACAAACCCTTTCCCACCCCACAAGATATCCTCAACAGCCCAGATGAAACTTTGCGAGGAGTAGGAATCTCCCGTCCGAAAGTTATGTATCTGAAAGACTTAGCGCAAAAAATACTAGATGGGTTGCCGACTCTAACTGAGCTAGAGGTGATGGAGGACGAAGCCATTATTAAGACTCTGACACAAGTCAAAGGAATTGGACGTTGGACAGTACAGATGTTGCTCATCTTCCGTCTGCATCGGTGGGATGTGCTGCCTGTTGATGACTTGGGTATCCGGGCAGGGATTCGCCGTGTTTACTCCCTGCCGGAATTGCCTGATAAAAAGACTGTGCAAGATTTGGGGCAACAGTGGCAGCCTTATTGCACGATCGCCTCTTGGTACTTGTGGCGGAGTCTGGAGTTAGTCGTCAACAGTACTACTTGTGCATGACATTCTTGCCGTGCCGCAAGATTTCGTTTACTATTTCACGATTCTTGGTCTTGCTTGTAGCTGCCTTTTTACGTTGTCGCAAAACCTTTTACTAAAAGCGGGTTCCTAATTTTACTCGTTTCTCGTTCCTACTAGGACTTACGCATTTACAGAAATAGTTAAGTATGTATCCGGATTTTTCCGGCAATTCGTAAACCACAATTTGACCGTAGGGGCGGGGTTACCCCGCCCTTACAATGTGGTCAATTCTGTTTGAGAGCGATGCCCGTTGCTCGAATCATCAACGCAACAGTGTTCTCAACCGGGACTTCAATACTTATAAGCACCTATATCAGTGCCAACACCTGCCGATCGCTGTTTGCCATCTTTATCGATCTGTGCATACTGACCAATGTCCGAGGAGCCAATACCAATTGCTGGCGAAGCAGATGTGAGATGGAAATCATTGCCATCTAAATTCACAAATCCAACCGACGGAACCTTAGTGTTGTTTCCAGCGTTCAGGTTCGTAATTCCACTCCCACTTTCATAGAGGTTTGCAAACTTATCCGTGAATAAGTTGTGATCCAAGGTCAGTTTGTCCGCATTTTGGAGAAACCCATTCCGGTAGGTGTTATTGGCAAAGATATTGTTGCGAACCAGAATGTCATGAGGTTTATAACCGCCAGTGTAATCAGAACCATCGATATCAATGGCTTGGACATTCTTGGCAACGGTATTGTTGACAATTTCAACGTTACGAACATTACTGGTAACGCCAATTCCTACACCACCATTCATCCCATTCTGTCCATTCCCATAGACAACGTTGTTGTAGACTCGGATACCAGATACATCCCCAAGACTGGGAACTTCATCTGCAATCATAATTGCATCAGCAGTATTCCCGAAGACAACATTGTCGTAGATATCAATGTTCAACATATCAGCACGGTTGCCATCAAGGTAGATGGCAGGACCACCGTTGTAGCCTTTAGGTGTACCAGAAACCAGTGCAACACTTGTTACACTGTTGTTGTGGACGGAGCCATTGCGAGAACCAACTTTGATGTCGATGCCTTCTTTGTTGCCATCTTCGAGGGTATTATTCGCTACCTCAAAACCATCGACCCCCCAGATGCTCATTGCTTCTTGCGTCCCATCTGTATCACTGCTGCTATGCCATCTCCAGTTAGCTCGTTCAACGGTGTTGTTGAGCACCTTGATATTTTTACTGGTGACCTCTTGGTCCCCACCACCATAATAGCTTCCAGGCAAAACGATGATACCTGAGGCACCACTCTGGTAGGTATGGTTGTTTTGAACAATCATGTTGTTGGCATCAGCCAAGGAGATTCCAGCCCAAGATGTGTTCTCAATGCGGAAGCCATCAATCACCCAATAGCCCTTGCTAGTTGACTGGATAACTCCTTCCCGCCACCCACCGTTGCTGGGGTCAGGGTCGCGCAATGTGACCTCACCATTGGCTTTGAGTGTGATATCACCTGAATCACTATTACCAGATTTACCAAGGGTAACGATCTCAGTGTAAGTACCTGGCTGAACCAGAATAGTATCACCTGGTTTGACAGAAGATTTCTCACTGACCGCATAGTTAACGGTTTTCCAGGGTTTATCACTTGTACCTGAATTGTCATCACTACCAGTTGGTGAAACGTAGTACACAGCCCCAGAGTTATAAGCAAGTTTGCCCAATGCCTCTGCCGCACTAACACGAACGGATGTGTCAAAGTTAGCGTTTCCCCAAGAGATAGATAAGCTGAGAGTAAATAAAAAGGTGAAACCGAAAAGGAGAACGGGAGAAAACTTACGAAGTTTGCGATTTTTGTTTGCGATCATACTTCCAGGAAAAAACAAGGGAATTGCTAATTGTGAGTCCAGTCCTAAAGGCGGGTTTCCCGCCGTAGGGAACTGGCGAACCCGAAGGGCTAATTGCTAATT
>CAZZYE010001195.1:0-2618 GCA_964658145.1 uncultured Stigonema sp. | reverse complement strand
CGCTCTTCACACCATTCATTTAACATCCTGACGATATGGAAGATAATTACCCTGAACGCAAAATGTCTGAAGAAGAACGTTTTCAATCAGACTATTATTCCTACTTGGAACAGCCGGAAAATGCTACTCGCTATACACTACCAGTTCATTTTCTAGAGGATGCTTTTAAAGAAAGGTCATTCTCTTTGTTGGATCTGGGGTGTGGGAATGGGGCTTTGCTCAAATATCTACCTTCTGGATGCGACTACGTTGGGGTAGATCACAGTGAATATTCCATTAAATACTGTTTAAACTTATACCCCAAAAGAACCTTTGCGTGCCAAGATATATGGGTATTTCTGCGGAAACTTGCTACAGAAAATAAAAAGTTTGATGCAGTGGTACTATGCGGGATGATATATCATACCGTTGATAAGGAAAGCCAACAACACAAGGATGAGCAGGAAATCATTCAATTTTGTCTGGACAAGATAATCAGCGACAAAGGATATCTGGTCATAATTGTAGGATTTAGTTATGGCAACCATCCAGATCATAGTCTGTTTGTCCGAGCGGAATGGCTACAAAAGTCAGTAGAAAACATGCTGGAAGCTGCGAAGGCAAACATTGTTTACGAGAATATGTCCCTACAGATCGGCTTAGAAAAAAAAATTGGACAGCAAAAAGTCATTCCTGAGTGGTTTGTTCAGGATGCCTCTACTGACTATTCAAGTAAGTTCGCTGGAACATATAGGGCAAGTTGGACATTTATTGCCTCTCCCTCATGTGTGACAGGTTAACTAGTCAAAAACTCGGTTTCTTTAACCCGGTTTTTTGTATACGATTTGTTTTCTCGAAATTCATCACCTTCAGGGATAAGCAATTATCCTTTGAATGGGATGGAGAGATAAGAGAGATCTAAAAAATATGGCTGGATTAACTGTTAAGGGACTTCCAATTAAAAAAATCTCCAATTTTGTAGGGTGCGTGACGACGAGAGTACGGCACCACAAAAGGTTAAGACGGTGCGTTACGCTGTCGCTAACGCACCCTACAGAATGGATAATTTATTTTTTGGTATTCCCTAAGCGTCAGCTAGTTGTTGGCTTAAGCTGTTTACTTCTGCTTTCAAGTTGTAGTTTCACAAACGGTGACACTGCTGCTGGTAAAACACTTACGATAGCCACAGAACCTACGTTTCCGCCTTTCGAGTTTCAATCTGCAACTGGTGAGTTGCAGGGCTTTGACATTGACTTGATGAATGCGATCGCCTCATCAGCTGGCTTTCAAGTTAAGTATCAAAATATGCCCTTTGCTGGGATGATTCCAGCATTGCAGACGCAAACTGTAGATGCGGCAGTTGCGGCGATGGCAATTACTACCCAACGGGTGAAGACAATTTCCTTCTCGCGCCCTTACTTCAAATCGGGCGTAGCGATCGCCACCCGCACAGACAATCAAAACATTACCAATTTCGACAGTCTGAAAAACAAGACCATTGGAGTGCAAATCGGGACGACCGGCGCACTGAAAGCTAAAAATCTTCCTGGGGCTGAAATTCGCACTTTTAATGATTCACCCTTAACCCTTCAGGCATTACTCAATGGCAATGTCGATGCCGTTCTTAACGATCAGGTTGTTCTCGTATACGGCATAAAGAGTGGTAACCTCAAGGGACTCAAAGTCGTTAGCAGTCTGCTTACAGAAGAATTTTATGGCATTCCTACACCCAAAGGTTCGCCCAACCTAGACCTCCTTAACCAAGGTTTAGCAACGGTGCTGAAAAATGGCACTTATGCCCAAATTTACCTTCATTGGTTTGGTATCCAGCCGCCACAACTCCCAGAAAAATCACCGATTGAAAACCAGACTACCGAAAAAGGCGTATCCCAGCTATTTACCTCACTCAGCATTATCTTGAAGTCACTACCAGCCTTGCTGGGTGGGGTTTTGGTGACACTGGAACTCACAGCAATCTCGGTATTGCTGGGTATGATCGGGGGTTCACTGATTGGGATTGTTCGCCTTTCTCCGGCTTTGCCTTTGCGCTTTTGTGCTAGGGCGTATGTGGATTTCTTCCGGGGGACGCCGTTGCTGGTGCAGATTTTTATGATTTACTTTGGGTTACCTGCTTTAGCCCAAAATTTGGGTTTCACCTTCACCTTAAATCGTTTGGCTGCAGCGGTGATTGCATTGAGTCTCAATAGCGCTGCCTACATTGCTGAAATTGTCCGCGCTGGTATCCAATCAATTGAGCCGGGGCAAGCAGAAGCCTCTCAATCACTGGGCTTGAGTTCAGTGCAAACGATGCGCTATGTGATCTTTCCTCAAGCCTTCCGGCGGATTCTACCACCTCTGGGCAATGAGTTCATTAGCCTGATCAAAGACACCAGCTTAGTCGCTGTGATCGGGTTTGAAGAGTTGTTCCGCAAAGGGCAGCTAATTGTAGCGGAAAACTATCGCTCGTTTGAGATTTACGCCACCGTCGCCGTGGTTTATCTATTCCTGACGCTGCTTTTTTCCCAAGCGTTTAGTCGCTGGGAGCGATCGCTCAATCCTCTTCAGGAAGACAGGGGAGGTAGGAGGAGAAAAAAAGGCAATGGTGGCAGCCAAAATAATTCGTAATTGATAATTCGTAA
>CAZZYE010001194.1:0-2619 GCA_964658145.1 uncultured Stigonema sp. | reverse complement strand
TAGTAAGAGCAATACGTCCCTTAATGCAAAAAATTGACTCAGAGACAGAAGTCATTTTAGACGAAGAAGCCACCGCTAACCGGATCGCCAAAGAACGCATTCGTATCCCTGTTTTTCAACCAGATCAAGAAGCACCATTTGATTTGGTGTTGGTGGTTGACGAAAGCAACACGATGATTTTTTGGCAAAAAACTATTCAAGAATTACAGCAACTCCTAGAAATACAAGGTGCGTTTCGGGATGTGCAAGTTTGGGGACTACTAACTAATCAAGAAGGAGATATTTATCTGCGACGGGGGACGGGTAAAACAGCTCGTAAACATCGTCACTATAAACCCAGTTACCTCATTGACCCTAGCGGTAAGCGTTTATTTTTGCTAGCAAGCGATTGCGTTACCGATATTTGGCACAATGGTAAGGCTTTTGACATGCTAAAAATTTGGTCGCAAAAAAATATCGTTGCGATTGTACAGATGTTACCTCAATGGTTGTGGCAAAAAACGGGACTCAGTTTTGGTGCAAAAGTACAGTTTGCAAGCTTAACCCCCAGAATAGCCAATCAAGGTTTATTGATAAAAAAAATATTGCTCTGGGATGATATTGACTTTGCGACGGGAACCAAAATTCCCATATTCACCCTGGAAGAAGACTCAGCAAGAACTTGGAGCAAAATGATTGCGGGGAAAAGTGACGCTAATGTCACGGGATTTGTTTTTCCCTCCGATTTTACAGCGCTCGACGAAGCAATATCTCCAACTCCAGAAACAGAAGAAATAGAAACAACAGAAGAAATAACCTCCAACTTCCGTCGAACAGCTTCCCCAATAGCACGAAAACTAGCCAGTTTGTTATCTGCTGCACCTGTAATTACCTTACCAATCGTCCGCATAGTTCAAGAAAAAATGCTCCAAAAATCGCAGCAAGTCCACGTTGCGGAAGTTTTCTTGGGTGGGATACTCAAACGGAAACAAGAAATTACATTAGAAACAAACCCTGATGAAATCGAATTTGATTTTATCCATGAATACGTCCGGGATAATTTCCTCAAAGCTGCTCCCGTTACCGACTCCTTAGAAATTCTTGATGCGATTTCACAATATTTCGCTAATAAAATAGGCAAAACCCTCATAGAATTTAACGCTTTTTTGAGAAAACCATCCCCGGCAAACAATAAAAATATAGAGATTAAACCTTTCGCGTTGCTGAAAGCAAAAGTTTTAAAGCGCTTGGGAGGAGACTATATTCAGTTTGCAGAAGAAATGGAGCAAGAGTGGGAAACATGGGGCGATCGCCTACGACCACAATTACTTAAGTCGTTTGAATTCGAGGTTGTCACCGTCAACGCACAGGGACAAATAACCAACCGAGAACAACGCCAAGCTCAATATTATGATGAAAACCTAGGCAAAAATATCACTCTAGAAATGGTAGCTATCCCTGGAGGTAAATTTATGATGGGTTCACCAGAAGGGGAAGGAGATGATGATGAACGTCCACAGCATGAAGTCACTGTTCAACCCTTTTTCATGGGCAAATACCCAGTCACCCAGGCACAATGGAAGGCAGTAGCAGCATTACCCAGAATTGACCGTGACCTTAAACTTGACCCCTCTCATTTCAAAGGCGATAACCGTCCTGTAGAATGTGTCTCTTGGTATGATATTGTCGAATTCTGTGCTAGACTATCTAAAGCGAGCAAAAAAAACTATCGACTCCCCAGCGAAGCCGAGTGGGAATACGCTTGTCGTGCAGGCACTGTTACACCTTTTCATTTTGGTGAAACTCTCACGACTGAGCTAGCAAATTACAACGGCAGTACTTACAGGGAGGAAGCAAAGGGAGAATATCGGCAAGAGACTACTCAAGTAGGTAGCTTTCCTGGAAATGCCTTTGGTTTATTTGATATGCACGGCAACGTCGATGAATGGTGTGCAGATTATTGGCATGAAACCTATGAAGAAGCACCGCTAGACGGAAGTGCTTGGCTAAAACAAGAAAAACAAACCGATACTGAGAATGATAATCGCCTGCTGCGCGGTGGTTCTTGGCTCAGCTATCCTGAGGACTGCCGTTCTGCTGACCGCGACCGGGACTCCCCGCCCTACGTCCTCTACTACATCGGTTTTCGGGTAGTGTGCGGTGCCGCGCAGAGGACTTAGTAGCCCTTTATACTTTTGCCCTTTTCCCCTTTACTCTTTCTTTTTTCTACTCTTTCTTTAGCGAGCGAATTTTTTTTCCATAATTAGTAGTATATCAGATCATTCTTAGATTTTTTCTGCATTCTTAACAATTTGAAAGATTTTTAACTAGGTTGGCGCAAATAAAACTTCCGGTGCGCTCTGGCGGTAGCTGTAACGCACACCTGATTCATGGTGCGTTACGCTTTGAATTCCTCACCATACATAGACTATTGACTTGTAAATGGGGAGTAGAGAGCAAATAATCTGAAGTACGTAAATAAATTTTCAGCGTAGGGTGCGCTCTTGCGGCAGCCTTAACGCACCATGATTCAGCAGAAATTTATTTAACAAGATTATAGGACTTACGCATTGACATAAATAGTTAACTATACAGTGGGATGAGTCAGGCAGCGGAACGCAATATAGCCGTAGGGGCGGG
>CAZZYE010001193.1:0-2619 GCA_964658145.1 uncultured Stigonema sp. | reverse complement strand
CGATCCCAAAATGTTTAAAAACTGTGAACCATTGATGAAAATGGGTCTAAGATAACATAATATCAAGCCAAATTGCTGTAAGTATAAAAATAAGTGAGTAAAGTGTTGAATGTGTAGGTAGATGGTTACATTTGTGAATTGGAACCATTTCTTAAGTCTGACCATCTTGTAATACAAGTCATAGTCAGCAGGTGCGATCGTGGAAAAATAGCTATATATTAGCAAATGGCGTAATTAAACACTTATGTTGTTTTGCGTCATTAGTTAAAAGTCTTTTGTCCGAGGTGTGTGAGTTTTAACTAATGACCAATGACGATCCTAACCATCTACGTTTATTTTTTCGACCTAATTAGCTATTAATGGCTTTGTAGCGCACAATACGCACTTATAAGGAAACGCTGTCTGTTGATCGTAACGTTCCGGACTAAGAGTAAAGTAGCGCTAGGACAAACAGATAATCTGCCGACTATTTGTACAGATCCTCAATCAACATACCAGTTTGTGTTAACAATTTCGCTAGAATGACTTGGCATAACTTTAAAACACAACACAACACCCATGAGTGACTGCGACACCCATGAATCAGTTGAATAATGGTTTCACCTTATTTCTTAGTCTGCTAGTCGAGGCGATGCCTTTTTTGTTGCTGGGGGTTTTGTTCTCCAGTTTGCTGCTATTTTTTGTTGATGAGCGCAAACTGGTGGAAAAAATGCCTAAAAACCCGCTACTAGGTGCGCTAGTCGGTAGCTTAATCGGCTTTTTGTTTCCTGTTTGTCAGTGTGGCAACGTGCCAGTAGCGCGGCGGTTGCTGATGCAGGGAGTACCCACACCAGTGGCAATTGGCTTTTTGCTAGCTGCGCCGACAATTAACCCCATCGTCATTTGGGCAACTTGGACGGCATTTCGCGATCAGCCAGAAATAGTGGTGTTACGAGTCGTATTTTCCCTATTAATCGCAACTATTGTCGCTTTTGTCTTCAGTTTTCAAAAGGATCTGACTCCGATATTGCAGCCTGCGATCGCTCGTTATCTGAAATTTAACCCACCCCCTAATCCTGAACCCAAACCTCTTAGAAGAAATTACCCGGTACAACAGGAAGCAACCAGACCCACTTTGTTACAATCAGGGACTTATTTGCTAGGGGGAACAGCAGGTCAAACTCTGCGGATGGATGTAACGCAAGCAACGGATGCGGTTGCTACAAGCCCCAGTAAACCCCTAGCAGATAAACTGCGACTTGTAGTGGATAATATCGTGCAAGAATTGCGGGAACTCGGGGCAGTGCTGGTTATAGGAAGTGCGATTGCTGCTGCTATTCAAGTACTTGTACCCCGTGAACTTATCCTTAGTCTGGGTGCAGGTCCAGTCAGTTCAATCACTGCGATGCTGATCCTATCAGCAATGGTGTCAATTTGTTCAACGGTTGATTCATTCTTTGCCCTGTCTTTTGCTTCCACCTTTACCAGTGGTTCCTTGTTGGCTTTTCTGGTATTTGGACCCATGATTGACTTTAAAGGTATTGGTTTAATGTTATCAATTTTCAAACCTAGGGTTGTCCTCTACTTATTTGCTTTAGCAGCACAATTGACATTTTTATTCACACTTTTCCTTAACTTACATGTCATTTAAGCTTTGTTAGTTGTTAATTGTTAGTTGGGGAATTGCTAATGGCTAATTGTTAAAAGCCATTAGCAATTAGCGATTAGCAATTAGCCATTAGCCACTAACTACTAACGACCTATGACTTCAAAATCTAAAATACCAAATAGATTAATGCCTTGGCTAGATGTTTTAGCAGTTACAGCTTGGGGTATTTTAATCCTAAAATACTGGATGCAGGGCAAGCTGAACTTGTTGATTCACCCCGATTACTTTTGGTTAGCAATTTTGGGTGCGATCGGCTTGTTAATTGTTGGTTTATTGAAGGCAGGACAACTTTTACAGCAGCGTCGCCATGAGGTGACGCCAATAACCCAACACCTGACTATAGTTCCTCCAGCCTGGGGCAGTGTCTTGCTATTGATAGCGGCAATTCTGGGATTAACGATCGCACCCAGCGTCTTTGCTAGTCAAACGGCACTTTCAAGAGGTGTGACTGATTTAGTAGGCGCTACACGCGCTCAACCCCAAGCATTTCGCGCTTCCGTTCGTCCCGAAGAGCGATCGCTTATAGACTGGGTACGGACACTGAACGTCTATCCTGAGCCTGATGCATATACAGGACAAAAAGTCAAGGTGCAAGGATTTGTCATTCATCCCCCAGAATTAGAAAAAGAAAAAGAATATTTGTTTCTGGCGCGATTTGTCATAACTTGCTGTGCCGCAGATGCTTACCCCGCAGGATTACCTGTCAAACTAAAAGAAACTGGCAATTCCTACCCATCTGATACCTGGCTGGAAGTAGAAGGACAAATGTTAACAGAAAATCTGTCAGGTAAACGTCAACTTACCATTGCTGCTACGTCCCTGAAAAAAATTCCCCAACCTAAAAATCCATTTTGCTCCCAAAAGCGACATATTTCGCAACAGAATAAGTTTCAAAGTGGAAGCACGCCAAAGAGAAGCATGGCCCCTTTCGGAACCGACTGTCCTGTCTCGCGACGCGGAGTCCCACCAGG
>CAZZYE010001192.1:0-2620 GCA_964658145.1 uncultured Stigonema sp. | reverse complement strand
AATCCGAGACCAAGGCATAGAAGTATTTTGGATTTAGTCTAGTTTCTCACCACTGAGGATAAAAATGGGATTAAGGGCAGTGAAGGTTTGAGAAGAACCGCGCGTCTCCAAGCGGTTTACTGCCGATTGTACGACTTCGATATTTCTAGCTTGCAAAGAGGCAAAGCTTTGGGAAATAGCATACAGACCTTCTAGATTAGCAGCTGTGGCAATAACTCGCCCTGATGGTAGTAAATAACGCCAGACTGCTTGCAAAATTTCTGGAATAGGGCGTCCTCCCTCTATGCAGACGCGGTGGGGGGCATCTACGAGGTCATGCAAACACTCTGGTGCGCTACCTTCAATGACTTCCACATTCTTGACCTCAAAGCGATCGCAGTTGCGCCGAATGAGGTTGGCTACTTCTTCATCCCGTTCAACAGCGATAATCCGCCCACCCGGACACAACAACCCAGCTTCTACCGGAATCGTTCCCGTCCCTGCACCAATATCCCACAAAACTGAATCGGGTAAAAGACGCAGTTGGGCAATCAACAGCAGTCTAATTTCGCGCTTGCTGAGGGGAATTCCCGGTAAGCGATCAAACAATTCATCTGGAATACCAGGAGTAATGTAAGGCCAAAGTTGAGAGGGCATGTCATTAAACAACTATAGTAAAGATATTAACGTCCCCAAGTCGGATGGAAGGATTCAGGAGAATGAATAAGTAGTCAAAAACCTATCTAAACTTTTTCATACTTCTTCAATCTGAAGAGGTTTTTAGCTTAAAGCTTTTTACTTTTTATATATTCATCAATTAATTCTCTAATATCTGACTGCCATTCGGGAATTTGTTTTAAGGTTTCTCTGACACCCTTCTTTAGTCTTAGGGTTAGTGGAACAGAATCTAATGGTTCCTCTCTATCTGTAGTAAAACCAAATTTATTATTGTTTTCAAAACGCATTGACTTGCATTGTTAAAGTGTGTATACTAACTATAGCACTAAATAATGTAACGTAATGTTTGCCATTAAGGTTGAACTAAAACTGAATAATAAAGAAAAAACCTTGATGGCTAAGCACGCTGGTTTCTCTCGTGTAGTTTACAACTATGGTTTGGACTTAATTAATAGTTTAGACCATAAAGAGTTTAAAGGTAGTAGCAGCAAAAAAATTGATGCTATTAAAAAAATTCTGACCAACTACACCAAACAACGTCCAGAGTACCAATGGATGAATGAATTATCATCCAAGGTATACCAAAGTAATTTGGATGATTTAAAAAGTGCTTTTTCTAGATTTTTTAAAGGAGTAGCCGAATATCCAGCTTTCAAAACAAAGAAAAATCAGCAGTCTTTTACTGTTTATGATGGAAATGGAAAAGTTTTATTGAATGCTGGAAAGAAAATCAAGATTCCTACATTAGGAACTTTCCGACTGAAAGAAGCTTTACCCTACCGTTATGTCACTCAAACTTTCACTATAAGCAAAACTGCTGATAAATGGTTTGTTTCATTCACAGTAGATGCTGAAAGAATTCCACCTATTGTTCACCCAGTTGAATCTGTTGGCATAGATTTAGGGGTTTCAACATTTGCTACAACTAACGATAGTAACAATATAACTAAGAAGATTACTGCTCCAAAGCCAATAAAAAAAGCGAAAACCAAGCTGGCTAAAATGCAGTATCGTAATCGTCATAAGCAATTGGGTCACAAGAAAAAGAAAATAAAAGCTTCTAATAATGCTAAAAAGTATTATCAGAAGTTAGCACTCCAACACGCAAAGATTGCTAATCAACGAAAAGATTTTTCGCAGAAATTAACAACCGAGTTAAGCAAAAAATATTATCGGATAAGAATAGAGGATCTAAACGTGCAAGGTATGATTGCTAATCGTAAATTGTCAGCAGCCATATTCGCTCTAGGTTTCTATGAGTTCCGTAGACAATTAGAATACAAACAGTACTTTTATGGAACTAAAGTAGAAATTGTTGACCGTTGGTATCCATCATCGAAACAATGTATGGTGTGCTTACAAAAACATTCAGGACTGTCCTTATCTGATAGGATTTTTGATTGTCCGCATTGTGATGCACCTCCTATTGATAGGGATACTCAAGCTGCGATTAACTTAAGATTAGCGCTCCTATATCGTAGTGACCCAGGCTTTGGGTTGAAGCTTTGTCTACGGATAGGGAAAATGCCTGTGGACAAGAAGGAGCCGACTCCCTTGGGTGAAGCAGGAACTGAATTTTAAACCTAAGTAGGTTTAAGTAAGTTTCAGAGAGCAGAACTCTACTTATTAGGGTATAGAGTTGGAATTGCTGAACATGATTTATTTTTCTGATTTTTACCCATAAACACCACTCTTGTCTGACCAACTCCTGACTCAAGCAGTAAGATAACTCATATCTTGCACCATTCTCAATAAGACCTAAAAAACCGGGTTTCTCAACGACAAATAAAGGGACTCAGCCTTCAATATTTGCAAGAAACCCGGTTTTTGATGCTGGTGCAAGATATCAGATAAGAAACGTTCTGGCTGCTTACTCCTGACGACTTCTTGGTAAATTAAATTAAATTAAGGGTCTTGTCAACTTTTGGTGATGGTTAAGGCAGAAGGCAGCTATGCTGAAGGC
>CAZZYE010001191.1:0-2622 GCA_964658145.1 uncultured Stigonema sp. | reverse complement strand
TAATTCATAATTCATAATTCTCTGGCGTTGAGGCGACTGAGGAAAGTACGCAGGCGATCGCTGTTGGGATGTGAGAGAACTTCATAAGCTGGACCTTGTTCTGCGACAATTCCTTTGTCTAAAAATATTACCCGGTGTGCGGCTTCACGGGCAAATTGCATCTCATGGGTGACAACCACCATTGTCATGCCCTCTGCTGCTAATTGCTGCATAACTTGCAATACTTCGCCTACAAGTTCCGGATCTAAAGCGCTGGTTGGTTCGTCAAATAGCATGATCTGGGGGTTCATACATAAACTACGGGCGATGGCTACCCGTTGCTTTTGTCCACCTGAAAGTTGTTCGGGATAAGCAGATGCTTTGTCAAAGAGTCCTACTTTTTCGAGATAAAGCCTCGCCATCTTTACACTTTCTTTTGCGGAGAGTCCCAGTACTTTACGCTGAGCAAGTGTAAGATTTTCCAGCACACTGAGATGTGGAAATAAGTTGAATTGCTGGAATACCATGCCTACTTGTGTCCGCAACTGCCGTAGTTGCTTATAGTTGAAGTTAGATTGGTGTAGGGGAATATCGTTGACTACTAAACGCCCTCCGTTAATTGTTTCTAAGCGGTTGAAGCAGCGTAGTAGGGTACTTTTGCCACAACCAGAGGAACCAATGACTGCAACGACTTCTCCTCGGTTGATTTCACCGGTGATTCCTTTAAGAACTTTGAGGGAGCCAAAGTTTTTTTCAATGTTTTCAAAAACAATTGCGGGGTTGGAGTTTTCCATTCAGGGTGTCATTTGCACTACAGTTGATTCTAACGAACCGCAGAGGCGCAGAGGAGCCAGCGCGCATGTTGTCGGTTTTCCCGACAGAGGCGACTGGCGTGACACAGAGTAAGAGAAGAGGGAAAAAAAATATGGTTGGTTTGGGTGTTGGGCGAACTTTGCGCTTTGGTGTAATTATGGCGTTGAGTTGTCTGTTGCTGTTTGGTATTTGTAGTTTCAATTTGAGTGTTAGTGGTGCGCAAAAAAGGCTGACGGTGGCGACAGAACCGACTTTTGCGCCTTTTGAGTTCCAGTCTGGGGGTAATTTGCAGGGTTTTGATATTGAACTGGTTAATGCGATCGCTGCTGCTGCTGGCTTTCAAGTTCGATACCAAAGTATGCCCTTTTCGGGAATGATTCCGGCTTTGCAGGCGCAAAGTATAGATGCGGCGGTTTCGGCGATGACTATTACTGAGGAACGAGCAAAGACTGTTTCTTTCTCGCGACCTTATTTTAAATCTGGGTTGGGTATTGTAGTTCATGGAAATAATCAAGATATTACTAACTTTGAGAGTTTAAAGAATAAGAAGATTGCTGTGCAAATCGGTACGACAGGCGCAGACAAGGTTAAAAGTGTTCCAGGGTCTACTATTCGTACTTTTGATGATACACCGACAGCGCTGCAAGAATTACTCAATGGCAATGTAGATGCTGTTGTTCAGGATCAGCCTGTGCTTCTATACGCTATCAGAAGCGGCAACATTCAGGGACTTAAAGTGGTAGGTCAGCTACTTACCCAAGAGTATTATGGCATTCCCACACCAAAAGGTTCGTCAAATCTACAACTGATTAACCAAGGTTTGACAAAGGTGCTGACCAATGGTACTTATACTAAAATATACCAAAAATGGTTTAATACTAAGCCGCCAGTCTTACCAGAGAAGTTACCATTCCAGAAAGAGCCTGCCCAACCAGGGAACTCTGCGATTTTTACGTCAATTGATGTTATTTTACACTCCCTTCCCTCGCTCCTGCAAGGAGCGTTGGTGACGCTGGAAATCACGGCTATTTCTGTCGTCCTAGGTTTAATTGGGGGTTCACTAGTGGGAATTATACGCCTTTCTAGTGTAATGCCTGTACGGTGGGCTGCTAGGACCTATGTGGATTTTTTCCGGGGAACACCGTTGCTGGTGCAAATTTTTATGATTTACTTTGGTATACCTGCCGTAGCCCAAGAGCTTGGTTTCACTTTCACCTTTGATCGCTTTGTAGCAGCAGTCATGGCATTAACTTTGAATAGCGCCGCTTATATTGCAGAAATTGTTCGCGCTGGGATTCAATCTATTGAACCAGGGCAAGCAGAAGCTTCACAGTCACTGGGTTTGAGTTCTGTGCAAACGATGCGCTATGTGATTTTTCCCCAAGCTTTCCGGCGAATGTTACCACCTTTGGGTAATGAGTTTATCGCTATGCTCAAAGATACGAGCTTAGTCGCTGTTATCGGGTTTGAAGAATTGTTCCGTAAAGGACAGTTGATTGTGGCAGAAAACTATCGGGCATTTGAGATTTATGCGGCTGTAGCTGTAGTTTATTTGTGCTTAACGCTGCTTTGTTCACAAGCGTTTAGTCGGTTGGAGACGTGGATGAATCCCGTCAAGCGCAATTTGTAGGGGCGCGGTTTCCGCGCCCTTACTGCTTGTATAAAGTTTGTAGTTGCGCGTCATAGTGCGCCCTAAAACGCAACTACAAACCATTTAATTTATAAGTAATTACCCGAACTTCATATCAGATGCATCCCGATCAGTCTGAAGACAGTAGGACTTACGCACTATACAAATTTAGCATCATGTGTATAACGGAATTCGGTCGT
>CAZZYE010001190.1:0-2624 GCA_964658145.1 uncultured Stigonema sp. | reverse complement strand
ATCTTCTAAAATCCACTCGGTGTAATCTTTCAACCCACCCCTAGCCGGGATGGTTGTTGAAACGGCTTTCTTATTCAAACGATGAATCCATCATGAGGTCTTTCAACCCACCCCTAGCCGGGATGGTTGTTGAAACCGACCCGTCTATAACCCTTGCTATTAGAGCTTTCCATACGCATTTTTGGCAGGTCTGCCTAAAAGCATTTCCAACTTAACATCAAAAAACTAAATCAACTGACAGACTAGTTTCTTAAGTCAAGACTGGAATTGGGTTTTAACCGTTTGGCGGGACTCCGGGATTTTTGCCCCCGCTTTGACACGCCAAAAAAATATTTGAGAGGGTTCCCCCGACGAAGGGGGTGATTCAGTAGCCGCCACTGCGGTAATCCGCACCCTTGTTGTCAAGGGCTGAGGCTTTGGGCTGTCTACAACCCGAAACCCTACTTTCATGCAGGTAGCGCGACTATCCCATTTACGAACAGAATGCTCTGTCCATAAACAATGTAAATGGCAGCATGAGTAAGTAGGCAGCTACCAGGGTCAGAAAGCAAAATGGTCTTCTAACCATCAAACTAACCCAGTTTTTTCGGTTCAGTCAGTTCAGCGGCTCCGAAGAGCATGAACTCCGGCGCTGTTATCTTACTAATTATATTATATTTTCAAGGTTCGGAGTTGTTGAAACTAAACTAGAGCAGATTGGCGCTCATGATAGGCAAAAAGAGCTAAATCTCTCGCTTTTTCCTGCGGACTACCTCTAATTATTGGTTGGGATGTGCTTTCAATAGGAATTCCGGCATTTGTGGCTTGGCTTTGAATGCTCTGAATTAATCGACCGTAACTCCAGCGATGAACGCTCATGCGATACTCTTTCGCATACTTTTGTTGACCTTCTTTGTAACCCGAAATTTTTTTCTCTGCTCTGGCTTGAACTTCGCTCTGTATTATTTCCCGCAGATCGCGGAGTTTGGGTATAACAATACTGCCAGCTTGGTAGGTTTTTGCGATCGCCACAATCGAAGCTGCCAGCAATCTATCAACATATTGTCCTAATTCGGATTCCCCAAAAGAGTTTGGCGCGTCTTGCTTCTGAGCTTTGTGGCGTTCGTGTCCGTGACGTTGTTGTTGCTGTCGCTGGCGGTTTAGCAAGTTGTAGTTTTCACCAAGTAGCTGTTTGATACTGCGGTACACCAGAACTTCGCCCTTTGCAGCATCTACCACGGCTACTGTTGCAGGCTTATCTAGACCAAGGCTAACGCCAACGAGGATATTAGATTGACCTTGATAAGTAGGCTTACTGGGTCGAGGGAAAGGGTTGTTAATTCGATCTCGTGTTGATTGCTTGCGTGTGACAAAAGCTTGCTGTTTCTCGTTGAGGTCGGCTTTTTCTGTCATCTTAGCTAAGATTTTGTCGGAGAGTTCGGCTTTTTCAAGAGCGACTTGTTTTGTTCCTTCCGTAGTCCATAAACGAGTGTCAACAGCGCAATAGAGAATCAGACGATGTAAGTTCCATGCTTCACCTTTACCTTGACGTTCCTGCCAACCAAGTCTTCCTGAACGGAGAGTAAACAAACTGCTAGAATATTGATTTTTACTATTGCGTTTTGTTTCTTGGTCTGACACGAAGCGTTGGAACCAATGAAGTTGGCGCTGGTCGCAATAGATCTCAAAGGTATGCTTACCCAAGCCATTGAACCGGACAAAGATACGACCTTTGTCATTTTTCAACCAAGTCATATCTTCGTTGGTTTCATAAGCCACAGGAAATGGTACAGAACTAGATTTTCTTAAAAGCATCGCTTGCCAAGATTTCGCTTCGTCTTCATTTGATGGGACGTTTCTGGTTGCGATCGCTAAGGTTTCTAACCACTTTTGCCCTGTCAAATCCCGACCTTTAGGTATCCGACTTTTAAGTTGCTCTTTTAAGCGTTCAATTTCTATTTCTTTTTTGCGCTGATTCTTGGCAAACTTTTCTGGATCTTCCTCAACTTCACTAACTTGACAATTATTTTTAAGTAGGTAGGCTAAGGCACAGTGCGTTATAGGGTCTTTCTTTTCCTCGTAAGCTTCAAATAAGACATTAAAAAGTGTAGAAGTTACTTTGTCAGCCTTCTTTTTTTTAGTATTGTTGCTCTTTCCCCTTTTGGTCTGCTGATTTTCTGTTTGAGTGGACTGCGTGGCAAATATGGTCAGTATCTCAGCGGCTTTAGCACGAATTATATCCAAACTACAATTACTTTCTTGCTCCAGTTCCACATCACTTTTTAGCATCTTTAGCCAGCGCTCTTTTCCTTCTATTTTGCGCTTTCGCCGCTGCTGTAACCCTAACCAAGACTTGTAGATGTAGTCCACAAGAGTCATTGCTGAGGTGTAGAAACGACTTGGTTGATCTGCAAAGTGTTCTTGAGTTTTGAGAGAGTTACACAGAGTCTTAATGACTTCGGTAGGCAGGTTGCCTTTTTGTACCCACATCTCCAAGTCGGGATGTTTTCCTAACTTTTCCAATAATTCATTGATCAACGGCGTATTTTTCTCAGCCATCAGTTCCCAAAGGTGGCGGAGAGTTTCTTTATTACAGGACTTACGCAACTGGCATAAGGCGATCGCCACATTTAGTACATAAGTAT
>CAZZYE010001189.1:0-2631 GCA_964658145.1 uncultured Stigonema sp. | reverse complement strand
ATTCCCAATTACCAATTACCAATTACCTACCATAACTAATGAGATGCAAGGGCAGCTTACTTAAATGGATGTACATCTACTCACTAATTTATTCAATTTATTATAAATCATTTTTTAATAAATGATTTATGATTTTGAAAAGTTAAAGCCCCTAGGTTAGACTAATCTTATTGTATTTAAAAATACTTACATGAAGACAACAAAGCTGCAATATTCCATCAGGTTGTTGTTCTTGCTACTGTTGTGGGTAGGAGTGGTTGCAGCGCTGGGCTACGGTGCTATATGTATATTTCTTTTTTTTCACCAATCTCGATTAATCTTTTTTCCGTCTGCGATTATCGAAACTACACCAGAATCTTTTAATCTCCGTTACGAAGAGGTCTGGTTACCTGTACCAGTTGCATCTGGCAAAGTGGAACGCATTCACGGTTGGTGGATCAGAGCAAACCAATCCGATGCCCCGGTCATACTGTATCTGCACGGGAATGGTATCAACATTGGCGCAAATGTTACCCACGCAAATCGGTTTCATCAACTCGGGTTTTCTGTTTTGCTGATTGATTACCGGGGTTATGGTCGCAGTGAAGGCGGTTTTCCTAATGAACCGCGGGTTTATCAGGATGCAGCCACAGCTTGGAATTACTTGGTACACCAGCGACAGATATCACCTAACAAAATTTTTATATTTGGACATTCTCTGGGAGGTGCAATAGCGATTGATTTGGCACTCCAACACCCAGACGCTGGTGGATTAATTGTGGAAAGCTCTTTTACCTCTATCCGGCAGGTCATTGCTTATCGGAACATTTTTTCGATGTTTCCAGTCGATTTAATACTGACACAGCGCTTTGAATCGATGAAGAAAGTGCCAAATTTAAAAGTGCCAGTTTTATTCATTCACGGTACCGCCGATGTGACGGTGCCAGCCTTTATGAGCCAAGATCTCTATGCTGCCGCACCCGAACCGAAAAAGTTGCTTCTCGTTCCAGACGCCGGACATAACGACGTAGCAGAAATTGCTCAGTCTCTTTATCTGCAAACAGTACAGTCTTTCGTCCATTTGGGTTCTATTTCTAAGAGGGATCAACACAAAAGCATCCAGAAATAATTCGTAATTAATAACTCAATTAAGAATTGTGAAGGAAAAATCACAAACTTTTTTGGTAAGGCTCTCTTAATACCATTTCTATGTGATAGCTAAGAAAAAATTACCTTTTTCCCAATTACCAACTATAGGAATCATAGTTGATTTTTCAAATATACGTAGGGTGGGAACTGCCCACCAAAACCCGGCTCTATAAGAAAAAATTACCAATTAGCAATTACCAACTATTACTAATAGTAAAGTAATGTCCATTCACAAACGATTGGATAATTTTTGATGCATTATTTTCCTAAGTGGTTGTTATTGAATGAGATAAAAATGATACTAAATTCATCCGGAATAGTCAGTAAATTTTAGAAGAAATTACATAGAACTATCCTTTGAACAATCGCCTCAGGAGGCTTCTAAAAATGGCTATGAAACCTGTGTATTTTTTATCAATTCCTGGTGGCAATACGAATATTGAAATTTCTCAAGATGAATTGCGATCGCTCTTAGGTGAAATAGAAACTAAACTGCATAAAAGTAAAGTTTATCGTCAGGAACTGGCTAGCTTGCGCTCTCTGCTTGGACCCTCATCTGAACAAGCCAATGTTTTGTTAAAAGCTGTAAGTAGAGAAGCCATCGGTGTGGCATTTCAGCAATTCGTCCAAACACATCAAAAAGTTGTAGAGAATAACCAACACGCAGACAACCAGAGTGAAACAGTAGCTATTGAACAAAAAGATTCTACTGATTTATCACAGTGCTTAACTAGTGTGATCAAACAAAAATCTACCGACTCAACTACTAGCAAAGTATTACCATCATCTAATGTGGTGGCAACTCCTGCCGACATCAGTGTGAAACTCCAAAAAAACCGCCCCACAACGAAAACATCAATGAGATGGCTTAGCAAATTGAATAAAAAATCGTTGACAGCTGAACAAGCTAAGCAAACGGCAGCCGAACAGCGCTCTTGTGCTCTGCATCAAATCGGTCAACAATTACAGCAAGCACGCGCGCTTCAAGGTCTTTCTCTGAGCCAACTTCACGTTTATACTCACGTACAAATTCGATACATGGAAGCTGTGGAAAATGGCAACTGGGAGTTATTGCCAGAAGAAGTTTTTGTTCGTGGCTATATCCGTGTGATGGGCAATACCTTGGGACTAAATGGCACTGCTTTAGCTGCTTCTTTACCAGCACCAGAGCCGGTAAAATCAGTTTTGCCCTCTCTTTATAAGTCTCAAGATATTTCCGGATTGGGATTGAAACTACATCCTATGCATTTGTATGTAAGTTATACAGCTCTTGTGGCTGGGGCACTGTCCGGTTTATCAGTTATATCTCAGCAAGCTTCTTCTGACAAACTCATTCATTCACAAGCGGTTACCCCATCTTCTTCACCACTCACAGAGTCATTGCAAGATAAAAAACCAACGACTAAACCAGGGCTACAGTTTAGTCGTCCACTTGGCACTGTCGGACGTAATATTTCTCCACCGGAAGCGCTTTAAGGGAGATGAGGGAGATGAGGGAGTGGG
>CAZZYE010001188.1:0-2636 GCA_964658145.1 uncultured Stigonema sp. | reverse complement strand
ACCACTATCTTTGATGCAATATTATCCGATTACGATCGGGATCGTAGGCGTAGATTTCTCTACCGTGAGCATTGCTGATGATTTCTCCTGGTGGGGGATAGCCTAAAGCGGTAAGGTGGGCGATCGCACTTTCTAACTCATTTACTTCTAAACATAAACTCATCTGACTTTTAGTTGAAGTTTCAAATTCTGAAAATTTGTTTTTTTTGGGTTGAAAAATCCCTAGTTTTATATGATAAATTTGAAATTCAGCATAAACATTTGGGATCAAGTTAGCTGGTTTTTTTTTCAAAAAACTAGTATAAAAAAATACCAGTCTTTCCATGTTAAGCGTTGCTATGGTAACGAGTGCATCAGTATATTGGAAAACCATATTTGCACTTATGTAGCTGATTGATATTGAAGATCCCTTACAGGATCGCCCAACTGACGTACATTCGCGGCAAACTCTAGCAAAATTCCATTAGGGTCGAAGAAATAAAATGAGGAAATGAATGTACTTTCGTCGGGTTGGGGAACATAACCAGCAGGAACGTCTGCGTGGTGTAACATAGGCGTCACTTGCACACCTTTTGCCACCAATTTTTCTCTATATTCCTCCAGCTTTTCCAGTGGGACATTAAAAGCCAGATGGTTTAATGAAGCATGAGCTGTAACTATATTACCAGTTTGGAAAGCATCAGGTCTTACAGACGCAATCCCAGGTGCTGCTTCAGGTGCTGAGGGAAACCAAAAAAAAGCTAAAGCATCCCCGTTGCCAATATCAAAAAAGAAGTGTTGTCCACCATCAGGTAATGCAATAGTTTTAATCAAATTAAGGTCAAGCGTGTTAGTGTAAAATTACACAGTACTTGCCATGTCCTTACATACTAATGCAATATGGTTTATTCCCTGGAGTTGAAAGTTTTTCATATTAGTCACCTGTTTATGAAATTTACTTATCTAATTATATAATTTCAGAATGACAGACCTAGACATTAACCTATTCCATCACCCACTAGCCCAGCCTCCGAAACCATGCACGATCAACGGCGAACCTGATACTTTTGTTGATATGTACACCGCCTGCGGGTTTTTGCTCTACGCTGCTTGTATAGATCGCACTAATGAAACGGCTCTTAACAACGTTATCACAATGCTCAAGGCTGGTGGAAATGGCAGCGGTTTGAATGTGGACAAACTATTTAGGCGCTGTTGCCGAGGCGATGGATCTGCCATCCGACAAGCTATCGAGTTAATGGTTCACTCTACGTCAATTTCCATTGACAAAAGTAAAGCAGATGGCTTGCCGTTGCCTCATGTTGACGTTCAGTTTCAGGATTAAAAGGTTAATATGGCAAAATGATTTCTCTAGATGATTGGGTGGGTTTGAGCGCGGGAAAGTAAAGATGAACCAGAGAATTTTGCTCACAGTCAAAATTTTAGTTGCTATAACCTATCTGATATCCTTAGGTAGTGCAGGATACCTGGTAGCGAATAATGTGACTCAGAAAGCAATGGGTAGAACTATTGCCTCTCTTGTGCTATCAGAACCAAAAGAAATTAGTTCTGAACTACAGAAACTGTTAGATGAGACTGTGGCACAAAAGAAAATACCCGGAGCAGTCATATATATCTCTACTCCTAAAGGTAAGTGGCTGCGAGCATCTGGAGTGAGTAACTTGGAAGAAAAAACACCCATGAACCCTACAGATGGATTTTCCATTGCTAGCATGAGCAAGACTTTTGTGTCGGTGGTCGTGCTACAGTTAGTGTCCGAGGGCAAACTAGACTTGAATCGAGCGATCGCCACCTACCTGCCAACAAATATCAGTCCTCATATTATCAATAGCAGCAAGATTACAGTTCGCCAACTTCTTAACCATACGAGTGGTGTTGCCGAGTACGACGTAACTGACGAGTTCAAACAGGCTACTGCACGCAGAAGCATCTCACAGCCTTGGACAGCAAGTGAGGCAATCAAGTATATCTACGACGCTAAACCCCAAGCATCGCCAGGAGAGAAATTTCTCTATACCGATACCAACTACATCCTCTTAGAACTGATTGTGGAGAAGACAACCGGGGGGAGTCTTGCCAAAGCGGTTCGCAGTCGCATCTTGCAACCGTTAGGGTTGAAACACACATTCACCGAATTGCGCGAACCTACTGTGGGGCATCCAGCCACAGGCTATGGCGATCGCAATAAGAATGGCAAGCTCGTTAGTTTTGCTGAAGTGAACGATGGGAATGGTTTAGGAGATGGGTCATTGGTTTCTAACGCAGAGGATTTAGCCAATTTTGCCAAAGCTCTGTTTGCCAAAAAAACCTTATTGTCTCCTAAGATGATGAAGGAAATGCTGACGTTTAAGAACAATAGCGTCAGCTATGGTTATGGTCTGGGTGTAGAACGTTTCCCCACCCCTTACGGAAATTCTTTTGGGCATACTGGTACAGCCTACGGATTTGTAACTTTCATGGCATATTTACCAAGTAAAGATACTACTATAATCGTGCTGCTAAATAACCAGGATAGCGACATCAACTCCTTAGCAATAAAAGGTTTAGAAGTAGTTAATAGTCAATAGTTGATTGTTAATTGCTATAGCAACCGCCAAGGCGGTTTGGGCATAAACTGGTGGTAGCCCCTTTTTTTT
>CAZZYE010001187.1:0-2638 GCA_964658145.1 uncultured Stigonema sp. | reverse complement strand
GGAAAAAGCCCCCCTTTTTAAGGGGGGTTGGGGGGATCTTCAGGGAGTGACGCTTTTAACTGAACCTTATTGCTTGATAGAGGACCATTTTGTCCAAAAACCTGCTCAGAACGTTCAAGTCTTTAACAGTTGCTCTAACTTATTCTTGTGAATGTGAACCATTGATCTGGGTTCCATTGAACTGAAGCAAAGGAGCAACAACCTTGTCTCTCAATACATACTACACATTAGGACGTTCGGGGCTACGAGTTAGTCGATTGGCACTCGGTGCGATGACCTTTGGAACTGAATGGGGTTGGGGAGCCGATGAGGACACGGCGCGTCAATTATTCAATACCTACATTGATACGGGTGGAAATTTTATTGACACAGCAGATCTGTACACAAACGGTACAAGCGAGTCTTGGATTGGAAAATTTGTTGCAGAGCGCGGGTTGCGCGATCGGGTCGTCATCACAACTAAGTTTAGCTACAATGCCGATCCCGGAAATCCAAACGCAGGTGGCAATGGACGAAAAAATATCTTGCGCGCTGTAGAAGGCTCACTGAAACGGCTTGGAACCGATTACATTGATCTCTACATTCTCCATACCTGGGATCAAATCACACCTGCTGAAGAAGTGATGCGAACATTCGACGATTTAGTTCGAGCGGGCAAAGTGCGTCATGTTGGACTAAGCGACACGCCAGCTTGGTATGCAGCACGCGCACAAACGCTTGCAGAGTGGCGCGGCTATGAACCGCTTAGTACACTACAGCTTGAGTATTCGCTTGTTGAGCGGAACATCGAACGCGAGTTTATTTCCCTGGGTCTGGAACTGGGCATGGGCGTGATGGTGTGGAGTCCTCTAGCTAGCGGTCTTCTGAGTGGAAAATATAAACCGAGCGAGGGTAGCTTTAGCGGAGAGGGACGAATGGACACAATGCGAGACACTCAAAATCCTGCGTTTCAGAAATTCACAGAGCGCAACTGGAAAATCGTAGCGGAACTGGAGAATATCGCTAAAGAACTGGATAGTAGCATGGCTCAAGTTGCCGTCAACTGGACAGCAAACCAACCTGGTATTGGTTCAGTGATTGTGGGAGCTACTAAGCTATCGCAACTGGAGGACAATCTCAAAGCATTAGATTTCGAGATTCCAACCGAATTGAGCGATCGCCTTGAGGCAATTAGTCGTCCTGAGCCTCAATTTCCCTACAGCTTCTTCAAGCCAGAAATTCAAGGAATGATTCATGGCAGTAAACCAGTCGGCTTGAAGCCAAAGGGATATTATCCTGAGGTGATTATTCAATCGACTGGTGCTGGAGTGTCCTAGATCGGAACAATTTAAGTGCGGGTGGACTGGCGTGTCACAGCCACCTGTTTTTTTGCATAACAAGGCGATGAAGCAGACGGGCGGGAGATCTTGGTAGGGTTGCCTAAGTTGTCTGCCGCCGCTTATCTTAGTCGTTATACGCTTTCCTTATTTGTGTTGATCTGACTACAAACTGGGCGATCGCTCCTGATAGTTCTAAAGCAAAAATTCCGCAACAAGTGCATATAGGTAGAAAAATGGAAGAAATTCGAGGTGTATGGATACCAAATGTTCAATACAGCCCGGTTCTGGATTCCAGAGACAACACGGCGGCGGCGATGGACTTGCTGAAGAAGATGGGATGCAATGTTGTATTTCCCGTTGTCTGGAATCGAGGATACACGCTTTTTAAGAGCAAAGTCATGCAGAATTATGGATTCGATGCCATTTCTCCGCATTTTGCAGCCCAAAACCGCGATCCTTTAGCAGACGTAATTTCCGAAGCTCATAAGGTTGGGCTTAAAGTCATCCCCTGGTTTGAGTACGGGTTCATTGGGTCTGCAAATGAAGATGGCAGTCCCATTCTAAATAAGAAGTTAGAGTGGGCTGCCCGCGATCAACAAGGAAAAATGCTGACAACATCTCCTCATATGTGGTGGATGAATGCCTTTGATCCAAAGGTTCAGCAATTCTTGCTCTTACTCATCCTAGAAGTTGCTAAGAACTACGACGTTGACGGAATTCAACTCGACGATCACTTCGGGTCGCCAGTACAAGGCGGCTATGATGAGCAAACTCAGAGCTTATATCGTCAGCAATACCATGTGGAGCCACCAACTAATGTGAAAGATCCAACCTGGATTCAGTGGCGCGCTAATATTCTGACCGAATTTTTACGTAAGCTTTATAAATCAGTTAAGGACATTGGGGCGAAAAAGAATCAGCCTCTCCTGATGTCAATTGCACCTAGTGTTCAGCCGTATGGTTTGGATACGTTCCTTCAAGACTCAGACAACTGGGTTAAAGAAGGTCTGGTTGATATTGTTCATCCGCAAATTTATCGTCCTGAACTGGAAGAATACAAAGATGAGGTAAAAAAAATTAAAGCACAGTTCAAAGCCGATCAGTTGAAAAAGTTTGCTCCGGGAATTGCACTTACAGGAAGTTCACAAAATCTTACAATTAGTGACATAACAATGCGTATTACATTTAACCGTGAAAGTGGGCTAAACGGACAGGTCTTTTTTGGATATGAAAGGTTACACGAGTTTGATCCCAATTTTGAAGAAACACATGGCACTATAGCAGTCCTATTTGATTTATGAACAAGGGGGACAAGGGGG
>CAZZYE010001186.1:0-2638 GCA_964658145.1 uncultured Stigonema sp. | reverse complement strand
TCTCGCGAATCGTGTTAGTTTACTACACTCCTATTGGTGTATTAAGGGTTTATCCAGACAGGTGCAAGATCTGAGGTAAGGGCGGGGTAACCCCGCCCCTACGATTTTGTGGTCTACCCAAATGAATATTGCCCTCCGCAGCCTGACTTATCCCAGTGCATACTTGACTATTTATGTCAATGCGTAAGTCCTAGATGTCAGCCCTTTCAAGGTGAAGCGTAAAAATTAAGTTTTTCTTTGTGTTCTTCTCCCAAGGGGAGACGCTGACGCGAACGTGTCTTCGTGGTTCAAAAATATTTTTGCCCCGCGTTCGCCTTTCTTGCGTGCCGAAGGCAAGACACGAAGACCAAGGGAGGTCAAATGTCGAAAATCGGGCGTGATTTTCC
The DNA here is from genome assembly GCA_964658145.1 of uncultured Stigonema sp. Lineage (GTDB taxonomy): Bacteria > Cyanobacteriota > Cyanobacteriia > Cyanobacteriales > Nostocaceae > Stigonema. Next base: position 2,252 of record CAZZYE010001186.1, on the reverse strand, counting down.
AGGTTTTTGGTTCACCTTGAAAGGGCTAGTCCTATTCGGGAACCGCGATCGCCCAAAAAAGCAGCTTTCTTCCCACTTGACCCGGTTGTCAAGAAAGTCCCTACACTGTGCCAGTTGCGTAAGTCCTGCTTGCTTTTGAATAGTCTTACAGTAATCGCGCCTAATATGAGCGCGACTACTTATTAAGTTTTAGTTACTTAGGGAAGTTCATTCATTAATTACTTGCTTGAGTTTAGTACCACAACCATCGATCCTAGCCTTACTCCCAGAGGTTTCCAGTGAGGGTCTGTTGAGGAAAACGTGCCATCTCCAGATACTGCTTTGTAGTCGTTGGGAAACTTTTTATAAGCATTAGGAGCAGTATCTACTTGCAAGATAAGTTTGCCCTGATAGCGGGATAATCGGCTACTTTCTAATAAGATAGTGCCGCTATAGTCCCAGCCCAATCCATACAGTTTAAACTCGCCCAACTTTTGCTGTAACTCACTTAAGGGAGTTCCAACACCGATACCTTCAGGAGTTTTCCAAGCAGTTCCCAAGTTACGTACATCTAATAGTTTGGTACGAGTGTCGTCACTCCAAACTACCATGAACGACCGATCCCGACTCTGATTTACCTGGGTAGCCGCATAAAAGCCTTGTCCCTCAGGACCCGAAATGGTCTGATCGCTTAGGCTGGACTTACCAAACAGCTTAACTAAATCTGACATGGTGGTTTTGCTTGTCACCTGACCTACCCGTTGACCTGGTATAACCAAGGTGTCTTTCAACTGTTTCGATTGAGCAATGGTAAGTGGATGATTGACGAGTTGGTGTAGGGATACTGCAGCCAAAGCTGTTGAGCAATTCAGCAATGTGAGAGTTACCGTAGTAAAACCTTTAATGAGTAGATTCATATTGTGTTTATCAACAGGCGTGGAATATGAGTTAGGACTTCAGATTCTGGTCGCGGTTATATGGCTCATTCCCGACCGTCGCATTGAGAAGACTCTGATTCTATCAAGAGTGCGATCTCGCTTCCGTAAATCTCTAAATACAGACAACGAGCGTCACCTTCCCCAACCACTAGGTAACGCTAATGGTGCAAGTAAACTCTTGTGGTTATGCAGTGTTGCGCTCAGGTAAACATCACGTCTGGTGAATCTTCCCACAGCCACCTATCTTTCGTGTAGATTTTGATGGGTGCTAGTCTTCCCTCCGCGCAGGCTTTATCTTGTACCTTGGGGGTGCGGTATTTTCCAACAGGGTTTAATCAGCAATTCCTACTACCACATGGGAAGGCACAGACAGTGAAGCTGTTACTTGATACGCACATCTGGCTTTGGTCCAGTACGAACACGACTATTCAATTAATTCTTCAAACTGCTTGTCATTACGAACTTTGTCAAAATCTGAGTCGGTTTTTGCTAACTTCTTGTACTTTTCAGGAACTAGCTTAATTGCCTTTTGCAAATTCTCAATTGCTAATTCAGTATTTTTTTGCAAAGCATAAGCGCAAGCTTTATTGTAATATGCTTCGTGCTTGTTTGGGTCGATCTCGATCGCTTTGTCGTATGATGCTAGAGCTTCAGTGTAGCGTTGTAACTTTGCTAGAGTAATGCCTCGGTTAATCCATGCTTCATACTTGTTTGGTTGAATGGCTAGGGCTTTGTCGTATGATGCTAGAGCTTCAGTGTAGCGTTGTAACTTTGTCTGGGTATTGCCTCGGTTAAACCATGCTTCATGCTTGTTTGGTTGCAGAGCGATCGCTTTGTCGTATGATGCTAAAGCTTCTTCATCGTGTTGCAAAGCTGTTAGAGCGTTACCTCGGTTAATCCAAGCTTCAGCAATATCTGGTTTAATGCTCAGAGCTTTGTCGTATGCTAATATCGCATCCTCGTAGCGCTTTGAGTTGAGTAAATTGTTGCCTTGATTAAAAAAATCTTCTGCCTTTTGGATAACGTTCGCTTCTGTAAGCAACTGGGAAACATTAGTTTCCTGTACAACTTGCTTACTATTTTTTCTCGCTGAGTTTGCCTCATCACCACAGCCTAATACAAATAAAGCGATAAAACCAGAGGCGACAAAGCGGCGCCAACAGACCATTTTCTCCAAAACCCTCAATATATATAATGTCACAGGCTTTTTATCTGTATAAAAAAATATACAGACATATTGATGTTACCTTAATTAATTTCCCAAATTTATATTTTAAATTTAAAGTTTGCCTTCACACCCACAAATATGTATCTTTTCCCTGATAAAAAAAGGGA
>CAZZYE010001185.1:0-2640 GCA_964658145.1 uncultured Stigonema sp. | reverse complement strand
TATATTAAGGCTTTAATTCCCCTTTGGATCTCAAAATAAGCGAACGTACAGTAATTATGCGTTGTCTACAACCCTTGTAGAACGCCGTGCGTTCATACATTGTTTTTCGGAGATGTCTAATGCCTTTCGATGTCTGCAAAGTTTTGAATTTCTGCATTTCCAGACAATTTTTCGGCATGAAATAAGGGGAAGTCATGATGCGTTTAAGTAAATTTCGCATGCTTGCTGTATTCGCTATTACTGCTTTAGTAGCAGGTGCGGTTGCACTTCCAACACGAGCCAAAGAGCCAATCCAAACTCAAACTTTTAAGCCACTTGTGATTGCAGAAATTTCCGCAGATGCACTGGAATTCAGTGCTGATCAAGATGCCAATGCGGAATCTGAAAATGTTCCAGGTGCAGAAACTCGTTCCGAGGTCGGAAGCTTTCTAGATACAGCATCTCCTGATGCTACGATCGCTCTGACTATACCCGTAACAGATTTTACATATGTCGATGGTGGAATAGGTGAGCCAAATCGCTCTACAAATAAAAATCTGTTTAAGTCATTCTTCAAGTCAGAATTCGGTGTTCTCGGTGGCGCAAGTGATTCTGTTTTGAATGGTCCTCTCACATCGACTGCAATTTCCACTTTCTCTCCCAACCTCACGAGGACGCAACTCAACAATCTCAAATCAGTGACAGTCAAGTTTGAATATGCATTCGCCAGTGACCCAAAAGACACACTGGTATTAATAGTGAGGAATGTCACGACTGGTAAAAATACTTTCAGCACAACATTAGTTCCACCAGGCGAGAAGTCTGTTAAAATAGCCATTCCAAAGACAGCTTTTCCCACGACAGGAAAATACGCGATTATCTACAAGCTGGTAAAACCATGAAGGACTGATAATGATGCAGCAGGCTTTAACAATGTCACTTTAACTCTTGTTAGCCAGTGAAGTGATTCTTAGTATGAAGCTAGAAATAGCTGGCAGATTCTCACCAGTTAGCAGTAGGTATCCGTAATCTTTTTGTATTGAATTGACCACATTGTCAGGGCGCGGTTTCCGCGCCCCTACAACCAATTTCCTACCAGAACATACGGTGCCCAAATATACGGATTTTTCTGAGTAGCAAAAACAGCTAGTTGGGCGTGCCTGAGTGCTTCGGCTTTAGATACCCCAGTCTTTAACCCTCGATAGAACTCACTCATCAGAGCGGCTGTGTACTGATCGTCCACTGACCACAAGGTTGCTAATGTACTGCGTGTTCCTGCTCTCACAGCTACTCCAGCTAATCCCAAAGCAGCTCGTTTGTCTCCCTCTGCGGTTTTGCAGGCGCTAAGGACGAGTAATTCGATCGCCCTAGACTTGCTTTGACCGCTAAGTCGCAGTAAAGTATCAAAATCCTTGACCTTAACCAGTTGATCCCAAGTGAGAATAAAGGTTTTTTCAGGATCAGAACTGAACTCGCCGTGAGTCGCTAGGTGAACCACGGAGAAAGGAGCTAATTGCAGCTGCTTTTGCAGGTTCTGTTCGGTGAAATTTTGATTTAACAGTTCTTGACTTCGAGGTATCTCAGTCCGAATTTCTTTTAATTCCTGTGGCACATTTTGGAGTCGGGGAAAACCGAGACGTTCTTCGCCCACTCCGCCAGTTAAGACGTTTAACTTTACCTGTTGCAATGGTCTGGGGTCAAGGAGTTGCAAACCAGGAGTCAAGGCGATCGCATACTTCTCTACTAAATATTTCTGCTGTTGTTTGTCATAAAGAGCCGCCATTGGCAGATTCCGCAACGAACCATCCAGCACAAACACTAAGGTTTTGATCCCACTTTTGGCTAACTCTGCTTCAGCAGGTCTGATTAACCAGTCATATATCTGTTGAGACTGCTGCTGAACTGCAACAGTCGCGCTTACATCTAGTAAGTTTTTTCTCAGGTCTGCTACAATATTTTCCAATTTATCTTGGGCTATTAAATTCCTGTAGTAGCGCAACTCTTGGTTAGGCAGCTTGAGAATAACATCTAGGCTCTGCGGCAAAATGATTGGATAGATAACTGCTGCTCGTTGATCTTTTTTGTCAACTACTGGGTCAATTGCCTGCTTAGCATTTAAACAGGCTGACCGAAAGAAGTTATCCAATTCTGCCAATTGCAGAGATTCAATCACATCACGAGCATGCTTGAGATTTTCTGGATTGATCCCCCCAACCCCGCGAAATTCGGGAGATCGCAACAGTAATTCCACTAACTCTCGATACACAGGTTCCACATTTTCCCGGAAGGAAAACTGAATGTCTGGATTGATGGCGACTAAATCTGTACGTAGGGATTGGAGAGTTTTATAGGCTACATTATAGGATGCGATCGCTCCTTTAATATCTCCCTTCTTTTTCAATAAACGTCCTAGCTGCCATTCCCATTGATACGCAATGTCCGAGGCATTAATACTCTGGGCTATGGACAAAGCTTTCTCAGTGAGTTCTTGAGCACCAGAGAACTGCCAACTTTTTTCATACAACTCCCCAAGAGTACCAAGAGCATAAGATTCTGCTCGCTTGTCTTGCAAGCTTTGCGCCTCGTGGACTGCGGTAGCTAATATTTCGGCAGAGGTGTGTAAGAGAGTGGGGGAAGATGAGGGGGATGAGGAGGATGAGG
>CAZZYE010001184.1:0-2643 GCA_964658145.1 uncultured Stigonema sp. | reverse complement strand
CTATAGCTAATAGCTAATCGTCGTCATGCCATTAACAATTACCAATTACCAATTTATGAACACTGCAAAATGTCGTTTCAGCGGTCAACCACTGCACCATAGTTTTGTTGATTTAGGAATGTCACCTTTAGCAAATGCTTATCTTAGCGCAGAACAGCTAAATCAAGCAGAGAAATATTATCCCCTCCATGCTTATGTGTCGGAAAACACTTTGTTAGTTCAATTAGAACAGTTTGAAACCCCTGATAACATTTTTAGTGATTATGCCTACTTTTCTTCTTACTCGGAAAGTTGGCTAAAACATGCCAAAGCTTACACCGAGATGATAGTAGAAAGGTTTGGTTTCAATCAGAATCATCAAGTTATTGAAATTGCTAGTAACGATGGCTACCTCCTGCAAAATTTCGTAGATAAGGGGATTCCTGTTTTAGGAATAGAACCAGCGGAAAACATAGCTAAGGTTGCTGAAGAAAAAGGGATTCCGAGTTTAATTAAGTTTTTTGGAGTACAAACTGCTAAAGAACTGGTTATACAAGGAATCAAAGCAGACCTTTTAATAGGCAACAACGTGTTGGCTCACGTACCGAATCTGAATGATTTTATCGCTGGACTGAAAATTATTCTGAATCCAAATGGAATCTTGACGATGGAGTTTCCTCACGTCTTGCAACTCATCCAGCAAAATCAGTTTGACACCATTTATCACGAGCATTTTTCTTACTTTTCATTTCTGACTGTTGATAAAATTTTTGCCGCACATAATTTAACACTTTTTGATGTAGAAGAATTACAAACTCACGGTGGTTCTCTAAGAATTTACGCCAAACATGACGACGCTGAAAATCCTAGCATTAGTGAACGAGTAAAAGATCTGAAAGCAAAAGAAATTGCTGCCGGACTGCATCTGATAGAAACCTATATTACCTTTGGAGAAAAAGTTAAAGAAACAAAGCGCAAGCTATTAAGGTTTTTATTGGCAGCTAAAGTAGAGAATAAATCAATTGTTGGTTACGGTGCCCCAGCCAAAGGCAATACCTTGCTGAATTACTGTGGTATTGGTAGAGATTTTATTGATTATACGGTAGATCGTAATCCCCACAAGCAGGGATTGTTTTTACCAGGGACTCATATTCCCATCGCTTCTCCCGATAAAATCCGTGAAACTCAACCAGACTATTTACTAATTCTCCCTTGGAATCTTAAGGAAGAAATTATGGAACAAATGGCATTTATTGGCGAGTGGGGTGGGCAATTTGTTGTGCCAATTCCTGAGGTGAAAGTTTACTCATCCCCTCTACGGAATATGGTGTTAACAGCAGCATAATAATTATTAACAGAAAGCAGCGGTAAAGCTGATTTCCGTTGCTTTTTTGGCTGTGATTGTTTGATTCATTCAAGAATTTTGGGAATGTCGTCAAAGAAATGAATAAGTTACTTACCATTGCCATACCTACTTTCAATCGTGCTAAGTTACTTGATAAACAGTTAGCATGGCTTGCTGAAGCTATCAAAGGCTTTGAGGCAGACTGCGAAATTTTAGTATCTGATAATTGTTCCACAGACAACACCCAAGACGTAGTTAAAAAGTGGCAGTCTACTCTCAGCCACATAACATTTAACTACAACAAAAATCCGGAAAATATCGGGGTATTAAAAAATATTACTTATTGCCTAAACGCCGCAACAACTGAATACGTTTGGACAATTGGCGATGATGACCCGATTCAGAAAAGAGCCGTTACTTATGTTTTAACAAAAATTAAAGAACATCAGAATTTATCATTATTATTTCTCAACTATTCTGGTCGTAACCAAGTCACTGGTGAACCAGTTCACCCACCGACAATAGTTGGCAACCGCTGGTTTGATGCTGATAGTGAAGATGGCTGTGGTGACGGCAAAGCAATATTTGAACATTGTTATGATAAAAGTGTTGGTGCTGTTATCTTTCTGACTGCTATTGTGTACCGAACCGACTTGGTGCAACGCGGTTTACAAATTTGGAAAGATGCTGTCAATAATTGGATATTCTTAGCATACTTAGCTGGCTATTGTGCTGCTCATGGCAGTGTCATTGTCACTAAAGACATATACATGGAATGTATTGTCGGGGTGAGTTATTGGCAAAAAGAGCCAAAATCTGCGTTGTTGATGCAATACAAACATATACCTGAAGTTCTTGTGAAGCTGGAGGAGAATGGATATTCTCAGCAGTTTTGCAGGCGAATGATTGTGAAGAACTTGAGAGAAGTAAATTTGAGAGTCTTATTAGGTGCTCTGAAAAGATGGCCTTTATTCACCATGAAAATAGTAATTCCCTTTTTGGCTTTAGTCGGGGTGTCCGCTTTGCAGTTGATGACTTGGAAAAATTTAAAAATAGCTGAATCAACTCCGACGACTCAACACGTGTGAGTTTATAATCACATCTTGCACTAGTTGCAATAACGCTATTTTTGTAGGTAGGGCTAGAGCTTACCATTGACCAAAATGCCTATTTTTGAGTTGGTAAGCTCTAGCCCTACCTACCCTTATTGAGAATGATGCAATATATCAGTATTTCTCGTTTACTCCCTAAAGATCCCCCCTAACCCCCCTTAAAAAGGGGGGAAAAAGCCCCCCTTTTTAAGGGGGGTTGGGGGGATC
>CAZZYE010001183.1:0-2649 GCA_964658145.1 uncultured Stigonema sp. | reverse complement strand
GTTCATTTGTACTATAGCTAGCGATCGCTTCAGTGCCAGTTGCGTAAGTCCTGAGACGTTCCGCCGGAACGTCTCTTCCCCACTCCCCATGTTTCTTAAGAACGTTGCTCTTGAATTTTTATTTGGGTGCCAGGATAGTAGAACTGGAGAATTTTCGCAGTTGACCAACCAAGCTTGGCTAAATTTTGAGCACCAGTTTGACTCAAACCAACTCCATGTCCTAAACCACCGCCGATAAAGGCGTATCCCCAAAGGTTAGATTCACCTTTGTTCACAGGTTGTAGGTAAAAAAGCGTACTTATGGGAGCCGCAAAGGCACTGCGCACTTCGTCTTTATATAAAGTAAAAGTGCCAATATCAGTTTTCACCTCCAGTTTGAGAATGCGTCCGCTCTTGCTTCGCTCTACTACCCTCATTCCTTCAATAGTTTTAAACTTTGCATAAGGACTGTTTTTCACATAAAGAAATTTCTGCAACCCCTTGGTAATATCTTCTAGGCTACTTTCTTTGTGCCAACGAAACAGACTTTTATCGCTTTCATTAAAGCCTTTGTGCAGATTGATAAACCGCTGGAAGTTATTTTCATCTGCTAAACTCTGCTGAGACAAGTTCCAAATCTTACTTGGGGCATCCACCATCGGTTGCAGATAAGGACGATCGCCACCATTCCACACATCGCTAAAGGAAGCAGTGACACCACCAGTAGTAGAAGAATAGAGGGCGTCCACTAGCTCGTTTTGATATGTTAGTACCATACCCCGTGTGGTGGCGATCGCTTGATCTGTATTGGCTGCCACGCCATTAAGTCCATAATAAACTTGGCAATGAGTATCGGCACATAACTGGTAGTCATCTATGGCAAACCTATGTAAATTTCGCAGGACATAAGTCCGAGCAAGTATTGCTTGTGCTTCCAGCGCCGCTGTTGGTGTCGAAGTACCAATTTCATAAGGTACGACTCCACGTAGATAAGTTTCCAAGGGGACTTGGTTTACTAAAGTATATGTGCCGTAGGCATTTGGCTGCAACTCCATAGAGCCTGCGTAAAGACGAGCAGACTCTTGTTTTTGACCTTCATTCACCCGAATTAAATTTTTCAAGCTGCTAATTTCTAGATGATTGCGGCTGTAGCGGTTGCCATTCACTACCCAACTGACTCGTGGGACTTGTTGCAAAATTTTAGTATTAAGGTAGGCGGTGTTGTTTCCTGCAGTTAGCACATTTTGCAACAGCAAGCGTCGTAATAAAGGAGTGTTGTAAACAGACCGTTTTGCCCAAACTTGCCAGCGTTCTGGCTGGGCTATTTCCACCTCGATTCCCTTAGCATGCCAGCTTTTGGCGCTATCTTCAGCAGTTTCATAAGTGCGGTAGGTTCCTAGCACCACCTGTTCTTCAACTACTGGTTGAGGTAAGGCTTGCATCACTGTTTCCAGTTTGACTGGTTTGGCAGTTACTAGGGTTTGCTCCCCATTGCCAGCTTTAAATCTCAGTTGTAAGCGATCGCCTGGGGTGGGTTCCAGTAGCAGCTGTTCAGTAGGTTTATTTCCAAATCGCTGCACAATCCCAATCCTCAGATCCATATTCTCTGTTTGACTTGCAGGATCTGATGCACTCGTTAGCCCCAATAAACAAAATGTTGTCAGTACCGTGTAGGAAAAACGCCAGAAGGAGATTTTCATCTTAAGTTGGTTTTGCCGCCAGTGCTGTTTTGGAGTGGTTGATAAATTCGTTTTTTTAGTGTAATGGTTTTTTGGCTAGACTTGCCCAATCATTTAAGAGGGAACAGGGAACAGGGAAATCCCCTTGACGCATTCATCAGGGGATTTGGCACTGCCTTATCTTTTCTTGCGCCCTTCGGGTGACGCTCGTTCCGACGCTACGAACGTCGTTCGCGCAGCGTCTCCCCGAGTGAGAAGATCGCAACGCTTACGAAGATCGCCAGTCCCCTAGGTCGGGCTGACCCTCCTGAGCGGGCTGGACTCACTGTGCGTCTCGAAAAAAATATTTTTTCTGCTCATAAATAAATATATTCGCATGTACCCTTGATTTTCGGGGCTAATTCCTTAAGAGTTCCCTGTTCCCTGTTCCCTATTCCCGCCCCGAAACGGCTTGGTCATTATCTGTTTGACATTAGTTGCAAAATAAAGTCATAACGAGTATGATTTATTAAGAGTGACAAAATGTGATTAGTTAACAATACTCATTATGGTTAAGGTTCAAGAAATTCCATTGAATCAGATTAAGCGTCCTTTACCACGCCAGAACGATCCACAGAAAGTACAAGCTTTAATGGAATCAATCGCGGCGATCGGACAACAAGAACCAATCGATGTCTTATTCGTAGATGGGCAATATTACGGATTTTCTGGATGTCATCGCTATGAGGCTTGCCAGCGTTTAGGCAAAGAAACAATCTTAGCCAGAGTTCGCAAAGCACCTAAGAGTGTTCTGAAGATGCATCTAGCTTAAGAGAGAATTGCGCTCTTGTTGGACGTTTTTTTAAGCCGAAATTACCTTCCGAATTATTTTGACCGTAGGGGCGCGGAAACCGCGCCCCAGATGATGTGGTCAACTCATTTCAACGCCTCTTGAAGGTGTACGGGAAAAATTAAAAGCCGTCCCTGATTAGAAAGAACGGCTTAGAGAATT
>CAZZYE010001182.1:0-2650 GCA_964658145.1 uncultured Stigonema sp. | reverse complement strand
TATTTTGAGTTTTCTTAAGAAAGATCCCGGTAATGGATAGCCTTTTTAAGGGGGGTTAGGGGGGATCAAAGCCTTATCCAAGAAATATTGCCATATAGTCAATTTGGCAATTTTATCATTTAGTATAGCGCTAATTACACTTTAACTAGCGATTTACAGTATTTTATTTCAACTGCTAATTTGTGTTGAAAGACGCTTTTTTAAAATTTGAAGTATTCCGGTGCATTTTATGTAGATTAAGTTTTTTTAAAAATGTAGTATCTTGATTTTTCCTAATGCTTGATTGTAAAAATTAGATGAGTTATGATTATTTATAGGTGGTGAAAATAAAACTTAACGACAGACGCATTTAATTCATAGATATGTAGAACAAAGAGAGTGGCTCAAAGGGAGATGCTACTGCAATACGGTTCGGTTAAAGGTTGTTTGTGAGTGTAGAGACGCGACGCCCTTCGGGTGACGCTCGTTCCTCGTTCGCGCAGCGTCTCCCCTTGGGAGAAGATCGCGCTCCGCCGGAGTATCGGCTAACGCTTCGATTATCGCTATCGCAGATCCTGCAGGAGGGTTTCCCTCCTTCAGGACTGTATCACCAGTCGCCTACGGAGGGAGACCCTCCAAAGAGCGCTGGCTCAAATTTCGCGTCTCTACAGGGTTTATCGGTAGGTAAATTATCTTGTCCGAACCGTATTGGATGCTACTGGTGTCAATAAGTAGAAAGAGCGCAAATAACATTAACTATGTAAATAAATTTTAAGCGTAGGGTACGCGCTGAAAACATTTTACGCCGCCCGCTACCACCACAAAGAAACGGGGTTTTTGGCATTAAACTGAGAACTTATGTAATAAAGTATACATTTTTTTTTTACTATCTTTATATACATTTATAATAAAGAGGAATGTAATTTGACTATATTAGAATTTTCTTTGCTAGTTTGGATTGGCTCATTTACTGCTGGCTTTTTAGGAGCGCTAACTGGGTTAGGAGGTGGAGTAGTTATTGTCCCCTTGTTAACTTCAGTATTTGAAGTTGATATTCGGTATGCCGTTGGTGCTTCCTTGGTGTCTGTCATCGCTACTTCCTTAGGTGCGGCATCTATATATATTAAACAAGGCTTTACTAATTTGCGCTTGGGAATGTTTTTAGAAGTAGCGACAACAATAGGAGCGCTAATTGGAGCAATAATAGCCACTTTGATTTCTGTCCAAGCCCTGACTATCGTCCTTGCCATTGTCCTACTTTATTCAGCTTACCTTTCACAACAACCCAAACTCGAAAATCCTGAAAATGACTCACCCGATCCACTGGGTGTCTATCTGAAACTTAATGGCACTTACCCAATCCCTGACGGATTCATGTCATATCAAGTTCATTCTGTCCCGATTGGGTTTGGTGTCATGTTAGTAGCTGGAGTGATTTCCGGATTACTTGGCATTGGTTCGGGAGCGTTTAAGGTATTGGCGATGGATCAAGTCATGCGTATCCCGTTCAAAGTTTCTACAACCACCAGCAATTTTATGATCGGCGTGACAGCAGCAGCATCAGCAGGAGTTTACCTAGCGCGGGGTTATATCGATCCCGGACTATCAATGCCGGTGATGTTGGGAGTACTGCCTGGTGCTTTTTTGGGGGCAAAAGTTCTTATGGGAGCAAAGACACAGATTTTAAGAATAGTCTTCAGTCTTGTGCTGGTGGCAATGGCTTTTAAGATGGTTTATAGCAGTCTAGCAGGGGTGTTTTAGAATGCATAACTTTGGTTTTCCGGTGGTTTCATCAGCATCACCAGAAGGTATAGAGACGCGATCGGTCGCGTCTTTAGATAACTGGTTGCAGCATGAAGAACCAGACTGTAACATTGAACAGTTAGCACAGGGGCGCGTTAGTAGTGAGTGTGAGGTTGACACCAACAGTAACGGCACGAAAACATTGAATGAGCAGCAACTTGAACTGTTGCTCAGCAACATCCTAAAATACGGCGTTGCGATCGCTAGCACTGTAGTTTTGGTTGGTGGCATCCTGTACTTGATTCGCCACGGTGCTGAACCTGTTGATTATCAGTTTTTTAAAGGACAACCATCCGAGTTCTGTTCTCCAACAGGTGTCGCGTGGGCAGTTCTCTCAGGTAGCCGCCGTGGTATTATCCAACTTGGACTGCTGCTACTAGTTGCTACTCCCATCGCTCGTGTGGTAATTTCCCTATTAACTTTCCTCTGGCAGCGAGAATTTACCTACGTTATTATCACTTTGTCAGTGCTGAGTGCTCTGATTTATAGCCTGGTGGGAGCTTATTATTAAGCAATACAGTTCAGATAAGCATCAACCTAGAAACCCGGTTTCTCCGCCTCAACCTACCCTTAACTGAACCGTATTGTATTATTTTTAAGGCTGATTTTCTCGTTCCCTGGCAGAGCCTGGGAATGCTATCCGTGAGGCAGAGCCTCACATTTTAGGTAATTTTTTTAATGATGCAGGCACCTGCCGTAATGCATTCCCAGACTGAGTCTGGGAACGAGTATGAAATTAAGAACCCAATACGCTTGGTGTTAAGGGTTTGATCCCCCCTAGCCCCCCTTAAAAAGGGGGGAATAAGCCCCCCTTTTTAACTGTACGTTCGCTCATTTTTAACCGCAAGATTTAATAAGCGCCTTACAG
>CAZZYE010001181.1:0-2657 GCA_964658145.1 uncultured Stigonema sp. | reverse complement strand
TAATAACTCATACAAGAGAGTGTGTTGTGATGTCAAAAGTATACACTACCAAAGAGCTAATCCAAATTTTGGCTGCTGAACGCCAAGCTTGCCTAACGGGAAATCGCTTGAAGTTAGCAGTAACTTTGTCTGGTAACCCGATAATAGACTACTTTATCAAAACCAATGGGGTGCAAGAGTTTAGCGCCTATCAAGATTTTAAAGCTGTCATTCACGATTATCAACGGGAACATCAAGTTTCAGGTATTGTTTGGCAGAAGACTACTGTTAAAGGTAAAACCTTACACCATCCCGAAGTCAATTCTCAGTTAATTGCTTTACCTAGTGATATAGAAATATTAAAGGCGGAGAAAAATTCTATTTTAGAATTCTGGTATGAAGTTACTTTGGAGATGGACTTGTATTTGAGTATTAACAACAATAAACAATATCAACAGATTAACATATCAGCTGTGGAAAGAATTGCTAATAGAACAGAATGGGCAACTTTGTGGAAGTGGGAAAATTCTAACTTTTTGGAAAAAATTTTGCAATTAGGTTGGGGTAAACCAGAAGAAGCCTCTTATAAAAGAGGATTTCCCGCATCTGGTAGTGAGTATATTCATGCAGTCAAACCAGGTAATCATCCTATTTGTTAAAGAGTTTATTTAGATTTTAACTTTGGAATTGAGTTGTCAAGTAGATTTGCAAATGAAAACACTATTTTAAAGGATGCACTCTATCTGTAACATAGATTCCACCTGTACAGATGAGGAGTAGCATGAAAGTACGAGATGTTATCAAGCGGCTGCAAGCCGATGGGTGGTATCTTGATAGAATAAGAGGTAGTCATCGGCAGTTCAAACATCTTGATAAACCTGGTGTGGTTACTGAGGCTGGAAAATTGAGTATTGATGTGCCAATTGGTACTCTGAAAAATATTTGGAGACAAGCACAATTGGAGGATGAGTAATGCGTTATGCAGTTGTAATTGAAAAAGGAGAAACGAGTTACGGAGCTTATGTTCCTGACTTACCAGGTTGTGTAGCTGTAGGTGAAACCATAGAGGAAGTCAAGGGGTTGATTGCCGAAGCGATTGAATTTCACATAGAGGGGATGCTTAAAGATGGGTTGCCAATTCCCTACCCGACGAGTATTAGTCATGATGTAGAAGTACCAGTTGATATGGTCCAGCAAAAGTGAAAAGCGATGCGTTATCTAGTTGTGATTGAAAAGGCTGATGGCAACTACTTTGCTTATTTTCCTGATTTACCAGGTTGTGTAACTACAGGTGCGACTTTAAAAGAGGTAAAGCAGATGATTCAAGAAGCGATTGAATTTCACATAGAGGGGATGCAGAAACAGGGGTTGCCAATTCCCAAATCCACATCCATTGCTCATGAAGTAGAAGTTTTAAGTAAGTAGGGCATATGCCCTATTTACTGGTTATGCTTGCAACTGACAAAGTAACAAACCAAACCACTGATTTGGATCAGTCCACACTTTTTGTGTTACTAAACCTTTTACTTGAAGCTGTTGCTGAATAGTTTTGAGGTCGAACTTGCGAGAAATTTCCGTGAGGATTGTTTCACTTAAGCCAAAATTAACGGTGAGATTGAGAGCGCGTAATTCCACAGTTTGCTCGCGCAAACTTCGTAAATGCATCTCTATTTGATGCTCTGTTTCGTTATAAAACGCCCAATGTTCAAATTGTGTTATGTCAAAATTGCCATCAAACCGCCAATTTAAATGCTCTAGCATGTTGAGGTTAAATGCTGCTGTCACTCCTTGGCGATCGTTGTAAGCTGCTTCTAACACATGTTTTGGTTTTTGCAAGTCTACCCCTAATAAGAAATACTCACCCGACTGGAGAGCTGCTGTAATCTGGGATAAGAACAAATCACACTCTTGAGGATTTAAATTACCCAACGTGCTACCAATAAAACAAATCATGCGATGGGGTAATTTTGGCGGTTGGAGTTGCTCTAAAGCTAATTCATAGGTTCCAGCTAGCGCCTGAACTTGCAGTGTAGGATAATCTGCTAGTAGTTGCTTAGCACTGCTTTCCAACATACCTGCACTCACATCAATTGGCAAATAGCGTAGGGGATAGCCTAGCTGATGGTAGGCATCAAGTAAAATACGGGTTTTGGTAGAGCTACCACTACCAAGTTCCACCAATTCGCAAGCACCAGTGTTCTGGGCAATTTCACCAGCGTATTGTTGCAAAATTGACATTTCTGTCCGTGTGAGGTAATATTCTGGTAACTCACAGATTTGCTCAAATAGCTCCGAACCACGGTTATCGTAGAAGTAACGAGGGGGTAGGGATTTGACTGCTTGAGTTAATCCCTTAATCACATCAGTTCCAGCAGTAGGCGAAACTACTAAATTTGCTTCTAGCAAATGTTGTATTTCTAAGCGCTTTTCAATGCTGTCTGGGAAACTAACCTTGTGGCTGGCGGCTTGAGATCTTGTCATTGAACCTCCGTTTGCTTTGTATGATGGATTGCTGTCTTCACGCAACCCTCAACTGTGAGCCAGTGAAACATACTCAAACACACAGCTATACCCCATAACATCGCGCTTGAGCTAGATTGCTTAGGCGTTATGATTGTGTATTGGGATTTTTACCTTAAATCGACAGTTACTGGTTAATTGTTAATGGTTAGTTGTCA